>CAKZPJ010000375.1 GCA_937138955.1 uncultured Flammeovirgaceae bacterium
TTGTGAATCCTGATAAGCGATAAAGCCTTCCGAAGCGGGGTACGTCTCAATACTGTCAATTGGTTTTCCAATCGACTCTATCATCTTTTGGCGATAGGGCCAATCTGTCTCTCCCCCGTGGACAAATACTGAAAAATTGGGGAAAATATCTTTAATAGGTTTGCCGGTACGCTCAATCAGCCAGTCGAAGTACATCTGCACCCAAGGCGGAATACCCGAGATCAGCGTCATATTCTGATTGATAGTCTCGTCTACAATACGCCCCAGTTTGGTTTCCCAGTCTTCAATGCAATTGGTTTCGTAGGAAGGCATTTGATTCGTGCGTAAATACTGGGGCACATGGTGGTTGACTAAACCTGATAATCGCCCCAGCGGAATGCCACCTTTATCTTCTAATGTCGGACTACCTGATAAAAAGATAAGTTTTCCGTCCAAAAATGCCGAATTACCCGTATCGTGCACATAGTTCAGTAGGGCATCTCGGGCCGAATTAATATGATTAGGAATAGAATCTTTGGTAATGGGAATATACTTCGCGCCGGACGTGGTGCCCGATGTTTTAGCAAAGTATGCCGGTTTTCCCGGCCACAATACATCCGATTTTCCGCCGACGATTCGGTTGACGTAGGGCTTTAAATCTTCGTAGTCGCGAATAGGTACCGCTTGTTTGAACTCTTCGTAGGAGTTCACTTCGTTAAGATGGTGGTCTTTTCCAAAAACCGTGGTTTTTACGTTCGCCAACAGATTGTTCAGAACCTTATCTTGAGATTTTTCCGGCTCTTGACTCCACTGTTTTTGCTGACGTACTACCCAGCTTGCTAGTGGTTTACTTAGAAAAGATCGTATTCCCATACTAAAAGTTTAGTAGCAAAATTAAGGATTACCCTGATACAAACGTTTTTTTTGTAAGTTATTCACCGTTTTTCTTCACCTGGATTACCTCTACCCAGTGCTTAGGTTTCTTATCGGTGAAGTGCTCAATCTGATGGCGACAACTAAAGCCGCAGGCTACAACCTCCGTTGCGATATTTGCATTCTCGATTGCAGGGAATAAGACTGAAGAACCTATCTTCTCAGAAAGTTCGAAATGCTCTTTTTCGTAGCCAAAAGACCCTGCCATACCACAGCAACCAGAATCTACTTCGTTTACTCGAAGGTCGGGTACGGTTCCTAGTAGATTTTTCATGGCCTGAGTGCCGTATAGTGCTTTCTGATGGCAGTGACCGTGAATAAGTAATTCTGGAGAAGATGCCGTGAACTCAACGTTGATTTTTCCAGCGATTTGTTCTTGGTACAGAAACTGGTCAATCATTTGCACGCCTTTTTGTAATCGCTGGGCTAAGGCTTCGCCCTCGATCAAGTCAGGCAAATCATCATTCAGAGCCGAAGCACAACTAGGTTCACAAACCACTACCGGAATATCGTTTGCCAGATAAGCATCCAGATTTTGCGCGGTTTTTAGACCTTCCCGTTTGGCTTCGCGAAGGAAGCCGTGGGATATTTTAGGGCGTTGGCAGCAACCAGCTTCGGCCAGAAATACCTCGTAACCGCAAGCGGTCAGCAGTTGGTAAGCAGCAATGCCTACCTGAGGTTCGTGGTAGTTGAGGTAGGTGTCGGCAAATAAAGCTACTTGAGGTGCATCGGGTTTAGATGGCTTAGCATTTTTAGCAAACCACTGGGCAAAAGTTTCGGAAGCAAGCTCCGGCAATATTCTTCGGCGATCAAAGCCCGCTACTTTCTCCAATCCCGCCCGAAACCACGCACTTTGTTGTACTTGGTTTATCAGACTAGCTGTTTTCCCACTGAACCGTCTAGCCACATCTGAAGAATTACAAATCATCTTGTCTCGTAACGAAGCACCGTGTTTATCGTAGTACTGTTGGCTTACTTCGCTCTTCAGCTTGGCCATGTCCACATTACTGGGGCATTCCGATTTGCAGGCTTTACAAGAAAGGCATAAATCCAGCACTTCGCGTAGCC
>CAKZPJ010000376.1 GCA_937138955.1 uncultured Flammeovirgaceae bacterium
TGTTTACATTCTCTAAGTCAACTACATCTCCCATTGAATGATGATCTCTCAATTTTCTATTAGCTTCTTTTGCGAAGAATGTGGGTTCAATATCCCAAAACCTCTCTTCATTGTCTATCACATATTGGTTAAATATGTTTTTAGGTCTCAGATCAGTAAAATAAATGAAGTTTAACTCCATACCTCTGGAATTACATTCAATACTACCTCTCTGAAAGAGGTAGTGGAGTAATCCGTCAACTTCTGTTAGGTTGAGATAATAGTAAAAAACTCTTGAAGCCCTAAGTTCAATACCACCAGTTGAAGGTGCTGAAGTAAAGAATCGCATTCCGTCAAGCCAAATGTATTGAGATTCATGCATTATAGTCGAATGGTACATCAACCTTATGTCACCATAATGGAATTCTGGATTCAAGAAATTAAGTTCGTATGGTTCATGGCCTTCATTTGGTTCTCCAAGTTCAATTTTAAACTCAGGATTTGGTTTGTAGTACCCATAATTCTTGTTTCCTATATCTAAATGCCAATCCTCATATTCTAATAAGATTCGTTTAAATCTTTCGGATGGGTGAATCGTTAACCCAAACCTTTCCTTCCACATTAATTCTACGTAACTAAAATCAGCTGATTTGTTTACTGGTGTGTTTGTGTCTTGGATTCTTGTGTAGATATAATTAGCTCTTACTATTTTGCTTTGATCTTTATAGTCTTCCGTTAGGTAATAGGGTTTTAAAGGTTTGCGGTAGATGATTAGGACATCAATCTCCTTTTGCTCAACTGTAATGGTTCTTAATTCAATTACAGGTCTTAGACCATTTGAGAACTTCTTTGTCCTTAAGAAATCGATAAATTCCGCTTGTGACTTTCTGTTATCCTGTTGCTTTTGAAGACCAATAATTTCGCAATTATTACTTGGATCGTCAACTCCGAATATCAAGTACCTATTATGATGAGTCATTGCATTGGCCAGACAGATAATATCATGAAGCAAAGAGGCTTTGTTTGAATGGGGTTCACGCTTAAAATCCCAATAAGAGCCTTCCCTTCTTGAGTCAACTAACGATATAATTATCTCTCTGAAATTCAATTCTATTTTTTTATTAAACCCACAACATTTACATAACAGCAACCAGCCGTTACTATCTACTAGTAACAGACGAGTATAAGTTGTAGCTATTTCACTTACAGAAGATTAAATCTAACGAAAATCCTAATTTTTTGAGAGGGTAATCGCCGATATCTCAATTCAGATATTTCTTGACCATCGCTAGATAAAATGCCACAAACTGCTTTCAGCACTTTTCATTCTTTACCACAAAGAATGTATTTTGCCGAAAATACCTAACCATGATAAAGTACCTTTCCTTTATACTGCTTCTTTCGGTAACCTTATCGGGCTACGCCCAGAATGCCGACTCAATTTATGTGAGCGAAAACTACGAGAAACGGGAAGTGACCATTCCGATGCGCGACGGGGTGAAGCTGTTTGCCAATGTGTATCTGCCCAAAGACCAGAGTAAAAAATATCCGATTCTGCTGAAACGTACTCCCTACAGTGTGCGTCCCTACGGAGCCGATCAGCTCCCGAACAGTCTGGGATCATCGCCCTATCTGATGCGCGACGGGTATATTTTTGTGTACGAAGATGTGCGCGGACGCTATCGTTCGGAAGGACAATACGACAATATGCGGCCTAACCGCGACAGTGAAGACGAGATTGATGAAAGCTCTGATACCTTCGATACCATTGAGTGGTTGCTGAAAGAACTAGAGGACCGTACCAATGGCAAAGTCGGTCAGTGGGGCATTAGCTATCCGGGTTACTACACCATTGCCGGAGCGGTAGACGCTCATCCAGCCCTGAAAGCATCGTCCCCCCAAGCCCCTATCTCTGATTTTTTCTTTGATGATTTTCACCACCACGGGGCGTTTTTGCAAAGCTACTGGATGACTTTTCCCGTATTTGGCGTACAGCACGAGTCTCCAGTAGATACTTCTTGGTATAGTATGGTTGATCCCGGTACGCCCGATGCCTACCAGTTTTACAAAGAGTTGGGGTCGCTGAAAAATGCGCAGAAATACTACGCCGACAACTTTTTTTGGCAGCAGATTATTGAGCATCCTAACTACGATGAGTTCTGGCAGGAGCGCAGCATTCTGCCGCACTTAGACAATATTGATCACGCCATTATGACCGTAGGTGGGTGGTTTGATGCGGAAGATTTGTACGGACCGCTGAATATCTACAAAACCGTAGAGCGCAATAATCCGGGTACGTTTAACATGCTAGTGATGGGCCCCTGGAGCCACGGTGACTGGGCGCGGGAACGAGGCAAGCAGGCAGTAGGGAATATTTATTTTGGCGATAGTATTTCTACCTTTTATCAAAAAAACATTGAGTATCCATTCTTCACGCATTTTCTAAAGAATGGCCCAGCTCCCAACCTACCCGATGCTTATCTCTATGACACTGGAGTGAAAGAATGGAAGAAATTTGAAACTTGGCCACCCGCCGACGCTCCTCGCTACACCTTTACCTTCCAAGCCGGAGAAGCTCTGCAACCCAACAAATTGATTATTGGCGAAGAATCGGATGACAGTCAGGTGTTTGCGTACACTAGCGACCCGAACCATCCGGTACCGTTTACTGAAGATATTAAGTTTACGTTTACGCCTCGGAAGTTTATGACCGACGACCAGCGTTTTGCCTCCCGTCGCCCCGACGTACTTACGTTTGAGACTGAGCCACTGGAAGAAAACCTAACACTGATGGGGGAGATTATGGCGAAGCTAAAAGTATCTACCACGGGCACCGATGCCGATTGGGTGGTGAAGCTTATCGATGTGATGCCCTCCGATGCTGAAGATAGCCCTACCATGCAAGATCACCTTCGCATGGCCGATTACCAGATGATGGTACGTAGCGAAGTTTTCCGAGGCCGCTTCCGCAACAGCTACGAAACTCCTGAACCCTTTGAAGCTGATCGGATTACGGAGGTAGAATTTCCGTTGCAAGATGTCCTGCATACTTTCAAGAAGGGGCACAAGATTATGATCCAGATCCACAGTACCTGGTTTCCCTACATTGACCGTAATCCTCAGAAGTACGTAGAGAATATCTTTGAAGCTGATGCGGAAGATTTTCAATCCGCTACCATGCGCGTACACGGCAGTTCAACGATTGAAGTAGGTAAGTTAGACACGCAACCCGCTTCAGTACAGTTGCCGAGCAAATGATATACGGGAAATGGAAAACGGAGGAAGGAGAAGGGAAATTATAAGTTGGCAATCACTTAGTGTAAAAGGGGCTTAATCATTTGAACTGTAGGTATTTCTCTTTATATATTTTCGTTGTCCGTTCTTCCTCTTCCGTTTTCCGCTATTCCCTCGGAATCAATCCCGACGGGAAAACAATTACGCTTTCGTTACCATCTTTGCCTACGGCAGCTACTCCGAAGTAGAAGTTATCAATGACAATACCTTCTAAGGTGTGCTGATCTACTTTGCCTACGAAGCGTGAATAGATCCACTGCGGCGCGGTAGTTTCTCGCCAGTATATTTTGTAGCCAGCTAATTGAGCGTCATTACTCATTTCCCAAGCTAAGGTGGTGGAAGGTCGTACCGCTCCGCCAATCTTCACACTATCGGGAGCGGGGGGTGCCCAGCCTAAGCCAGCCAGGGTAAGCGTATTCACGGCAGTAAGCTTTTTAGCGTAAGGGAAATTGACCCCTTCTACCACGTCGCCGTATTCAATACCGTTTTCTACCCGAATATCCTGATGTTGACGATTGTAGTTTTCGTGCGCTTCCATAATGCGAATTCCAGCAAAGCCTAGGTCACTGAATGGACGATGGTGACCACCCCGCCCAAAGCGGTCGAGCCGATAAATCATCATCGGATTCATTTCGGGCATGTAGGTAGTAGTCATCTGGTGCACGTAGCGAGCCAGTTGACGAGAGATACCATCTACTTCCCCTCCGGTGAATCGGCGGAAGCGGCGCTGTTGCTCCGTTTCGGTAGGTGGCACTGGTTCGGAAAAGATGCGAAAGGTTCGGTTGTCAATTACTCCGTCTACCCCCTCAATATTTCCGATCATATCATTATTTAGCACCCCAATCATCTCCCAATTATTCTCTTTAGCATGATTAGCCAGCCCTTGCCCCCCGTACAATCCCTGCTCTTCTCCAGCTAATCCAGCGTACACAATACTGGTTGGGAATTTATACTTCGTCAGCACTCGAGCCGCTTCAATGGTTCCGGCCATACCGGAGGCATTATCGTTGGCTCCCGGGGCGTCAATGGTATAATTGGTAGCGTCTGAAGCACGAGAGTCAATATCACCCGACATCATAATCATTTGATTAGAATACTGTGTGCCCCGCTGAATAGCGACTACATTTACAATATCTACATCCTTTACAATGCGAGAACCCGTTCCCTTTTTGGTTGGATTATGCTGATAAAAGACTTCCAAGCATCCCCCGCATTCCGCCGATATTTTATCAAACTCAGCCTTAATCCAACGGCGGGCTGCCCCGATTCCACGCGTATCCGAAATCGTATCCGACATTGTATTTCTTGTTCCAAAACCAGCCAACGTGCGAATGTCTTGCTCAATACGATCTGCCGAAACATCGTCAATAATTTGGTACATCCGCAAATCGACGGCAGGCGGGGCGATCTCGGTGGTTTGAGCAATTACTGCGTTAGCACAAATCAAAGAAGAGAATATTAGGCAAGGTAAGAACTGGTAATAATTCATAATTAGATATATGTAGTGGATAGATGTCGGCTGTCGGACCGTAATCTGACTTGCCATCAACTTCTGAAAAAGGATATTTGTTTTCATTGGTGCGACAACAAATTATCAATAACTTTAGCTGTGTCGCTAAACTATTGACCTTTACTGTCGTGACTATCATTAATATACTACTCATCTCAGCCGGACTGCTACTACAACTTTCCGGTTTGGCTCAAAGTAATTATGAAGAACTTAGCGGAGATGCGCTAAAGTTTGCTCCCCTAGAAACGGCTCAGGCTTTAGCTAATACCTTATTGTCCGCTCAGAAAGCCGGACAACCTTACCTGCTCAAAAATTCAGAAGCAATTGCCACAGTGCAGAAAGAGTTCACCACTGAGAAGCAGTCGCAAACCTACAGTGCTATTCGCGATTTATTTGGAGACTACCAGTCTATCACCTTTGAGCAAGCTTTTCGTACAACCACGAATCCTACTTACTATATCTTCCGATTTCGGGGAGAATTTAAACGGAATAATGCCCAACCGGAGGTGCGGGTGGTTATGAATGAAGCCAAACAGTTAGCTGGCTTCTCTATCGTTCCTTGGCAAAATAGCCTTTAGCCTTACAGATTATGCAACCTTTACGCATTGCCACTGCTCAGTTTGAACACCACAATGGTGACAAGCAACGCAACCAAAAAGCTCTTCGGCAACTCGCTGAACAAGCTAAACAGCAGGGTGCTCAGGTAGTCGCCTTCCACGAATGTTGCCTCTCGGGCTATGCATTTGCCCGACACCTTTCTTTCAAAGAGCTTCAGGAGGTAGCCGAGCCAGTGCCCAGCGGGGAAAGTACGCAGTGGCTTATTCAACTGGCTCAGGAACTAGACCTGACTTTACTGGCAGGGTTATTTGAGCGAGACGATTCCGGAAAGGTCTACAACACCTACGTTGGTGTAAATAGCAGCGGAATGATTGCCCGACACCGCAAATTGCATCCCTTCATTCATCCTCAGATTACGCCGGGTGATAAGTATACTACCTTCAAGTTACATGGCTGGACTTGCGGTATGCTGATTTGTTATGATAACAATATTTTAGAAAATGTACGGGCTACGCGGCTATTGGGAGCTGATATACTGTTTATGCCCCACGTAACGATGGGTACTCCTTCTACCCGTCCCGGGGCCGGATTTTTCACTGCCGAATGGAACACCCGCGAAACTGATCCAACCAGCTTACGCCACGAATTTGACGGGTTGAAAGGCCGCGCCTGGTTGATGAAGTGGCTACCCGCTCGCGCTTACGATAACGCGCTTTATGTGATATTTACTAATGCTATCGGTATGGACGATGACCAGCTAAAGAATGGCTGTTCTATGGTACTAGATCCGTTTGGAGACATAATTGCTGAATGTCGCCATCTGGGAAACGAAGTGATTATGGCTACCTGCGTTCCTGAAAAACTTACCCAAGCCGGTGGGTATCGCTACCAACAAGCTCGTCGGCCCGAGTTGTATCAGCATATTCTTACCCAACCTCACACATCAGATCAAAAAATAGTCTGGCTACCATCTTCTGAACAGAATTAGTCATGTTACTTAATCCATTTACGTCATATTCTCTGATCAGCATCTTGGCCTTACTATCATTAGTGCCTAAAACAAAAGAAGCTGCAATTATTGCTGACGCTCCTAACATCATCCTCATTATGAGTGATGATCAAGGGTGGAGCGATGTGGGTTACCGTAATCACCCCGAACTAAAAACTCCCGCCCTGGATAGTATGGCGGCCAACGGTTTAGTATTTGATCGCTTCTATTCGGCAGCTCCCGTGTGTTCTCCTACCCGCGGTAGTATGCTCACCGGGCGGCACCCGTTCCGATACGGTATTTACTTTGCCAACGTAGGCCATCTGCCTGAAGAAGAAGTTACGTTGCCTGAAGTACTTCAGCAGCGTGGATATACTACCGGACACTTTGGCAAATGGCACCTAGGAACTATGAACCCGTGGGTGATTGAGAGTAACCGAGGTGGAAAGGCAAAAAATCAAACTCATTACTCACCCCCTTGGGAAAATGGTTATGATGAATGTTTCGCCACTGAATCTAAGGTGCCCACCTGGAACCCAATGGTGAATCCGCCGCACGAGGTGGCTGGTTCTAATAAACAACAATCACCCGGTGATGCCTTTGGTACCTATTACTGGACTGGACCAGGCCAATTAGCTACCGAAAACTTGATGGAGGCTAACTCTCAGGTAATTATGGACAGAGTAGTGCCGTTTATAGAGAATGCGGTGGATGAACAAGCTCCATTCTTCGCTACAATCTGGTTTCATACTCCCCATTCCCCAGTAGTAGCTGGTGAGCAATATCGAAAGCAATACGCCCATTTGTCCGAAGATCAGCAGCACTACTACGGTAGCATCACCGCTATGGATGAACAGGTTGGTCGGTTGCGTAGCCTTCTAAAAGAATTGAGAGTATCCGATAACACCATTATCTGGTTTTGTTCGGATAACGGCCCCGCGGCCGAGGGAGGTGGTCCGGGCTTACAAGCGGGTGGTCGTCAACGAGGATCAACTGGCGGATTACGAGGTCGGAAGGGTACACTTTACGAAGGAGGTATTCGCGTACCATCAGTGATTGAGTGGCCGTCGGTGATCCGACAGGCAAGAAGCACAGCCTACCCCGCAGTTACCTCGGATATGCATCCTACCATGTTAGATATTCTAAACATCACCGATCTTTCTACTAGCATTAAAGATGGAAAGAGTATCTGGCCATTATTGCAGAATAGTAGCGAAAGTCAACGAGGAGAGCCTATTGGTTTTCAATCTAATTTTAAGGGAAAAATGTACCAAGCTTGGTCGGATGATCAATTCAAACTGATCCATACCGTAGAAGACAATATTTGGGAGCTATATAATCTCACAAACGACCCGAAGGAGCAGCACAACGTAATTGGCGATCACGCTAAATTAGCTGAAGAGATGAGAGCAGCTTTACTAGAATGGGTACAATCCTGCGAGGAAGATTTTTTGAGCGAATCCAATTAGATCGGTAAAATCTATTGACTGTCCGTGTAGTACTGAGATTCTCCTACTCACAAATATGCTATCGCTAAAATAGAAAGCGCATTTAAGTCAAATCTTAAACTGTGGATCATGCGAAATCTACTTATCCAACTGAGCACGGTAGAGCTATCTCAGGAAAATTTTTCAAAATCTTTTAAAGCTTGTATCTTGC
>CAKZPJ010000377.1 GCA_937138955.1 uncultured Flammeovirgaceae bacterium
AATACTACTTCATTTTCAAGCCTGAGGTTCACTCAAGCCGAGCATACCCGGTAGTTTTTCTATATTTGGAAATACCCAAAGAAAATCAACCGATGCCTGACCAAGAAACCTACAGCGAGTACTCATTCTTATTAGAGAAGACCCAACGCCGAATTAAGCAGTACGCTCAGCAGAAATTTACGGAGTTTGATTTCGGGGTAACGGTAGACCAATGGATCGTGCTAAAACAGCTAGACACCCACTCAGATTTAAGTCAGAGTGAACTAGCCGAGGCTACCTACAAGGGGATGCCCACGCTCACCCGTATTGTAGACTTACTTTGTGCCAAAGGACTCACCGAGCGGGTTCCCCACCAGCAAGACCGACGAAAGTGTCTGGTGCATTTGACCAGCGAAGGACAAGCTAAAGTATCAATCATGAAACCTAAAGTAAATCAGATTCGGAAGGCCGCTTGGCAAGGTTTACAACCCGAAGACTTTGAACAATTTCGACACACCCTTAAAACGATTTACCGAAACCTAGAAGTGTAAAAAAATTTCTCGATTTATTTGCCACAATAATATTTCGTATGGCAAACAATTTAACTAGCTTCGCGTACTTTATAGTGTAATCGTATTTAATTATCATGGTTCAGAGCATTGAAGACAAACGGGTAGAGACGGACATCTGTATTATCGGCGCGGGTCCGGTGGGTTTATTCGCGGTATTTGAAGCGGGTTTACTGAAAATGCGCTGCCACCTGATTGATGCGTTGCCTCAAGTAGGCGGTCAGCTTTCGGAGATTTATCCGAAAAAACCTATTTACGATATTCCAGGCTATCCTGATATTCTAGCGCAGGATTTAGTAGATAAGTTAGAACAACAAATTGCTCCGTTTGAACCTACTGCTACCTTAGGTGAGCGAGTGGAAGAACTAGAGCGCCTAGAAGACGACTCTTTTAGATTGCAAACCAACGAAGGTACTAAAGTATTTAGCAAAGTAGTCGTAATTGCGGGTGGATTGGGTTGCTTTGAACCCCGCAAACCACCTATTACTAATCTGGAAAACTACGAAGGAAAAGGAATTGACTATATCGTGAAAAATCCGGAGAAGTTTCGGGGCAAAAAGTTAGTACTCGCTGGTGGTGGTGACTCGGCGCTAGATTGGACACTATACCTTTCCGAACTAGCCGAAGAAGTCACATTAGTACACCGGGGCAGCAGCTTTCGCGGAGCACCTGATTCAGCGGAGAAAGTGATGAGCCTGGCTGATCAGCATAAAATTAACTTACAACTCAATGCTAATGTGACGGCTATTCAAGGTAATGGCAAGCTAAATGCCTGCGTCATCACCGACAAGGAGAAAACCTCTATTACCGTTGATACCGACTACTTTATTCCCTTATTCGGCCTGAGCCCCAAACTCGGCCCAATTGCTAACTGGAATTTGAATTTAGACCGTAACGCCATTGTCGTGAATACCGAAGACTATTCTACCAATGTACCCGGCATCTATGCCATTGGTGACATTAATACGTATCCCGGCAAACTAAAGTTAATTCTGTGTGGTTTTCACGAGGCCGCGCTGATGTCGCACTCGGCTTATCGTGTTGTAAGTGGTGGCAAGAAACCTAGCTTCAAGTACACGACTGTAAACGGAGCACCAACAATGTAGAATTTTGGTATTAGGAATTAGGTGACCGCCGAGTGGTTCTGGCATTTACCTAATACCCAACACCCAAGTCCTAATGACCAACCAAACATGATTACACTATTTGTAGAAGAAGAGAGTGGTGAACGTAGCCCAATTGAAGTACCTACCGATATGCAACTATCGCTGATGGAAGTTCTAAAGGCTTCCGAATACCCAGTATTAGCTACCTGCGGAGGGATGGCGATTTGCGCTACCTGTCATGTAGAAGTAGTAGAAGGTGATGAACACTATAAAGAAGCTACTGATCCCGAATTGGATATGCTGGATACCTTACCAGAAGTAACTGATGCTAGTCGTCTTGCTTGCCAAATGCGTCTGGCTGATGATATGGATGGAATGGTTGTTCGGATTCTCGCTAGTGAAGAAGAGTATTAGTTGACAATTGACCCCGGAACCTATCCGGGGTTCAATTAAACAAGGAATTGGCTCACGTAGTTACGGGCAATCAAAATAGAGGATTTTATGGCTTCTTCGGAGTCTTCAAACGCTTTATCTTCCACTTCAATACAGGTAGGCCCTTTATAACCGATAGTGGTAAGGGCGGAAAAGAAATCTCTCCAGCGGACATCCCCCAGTCCGGGTAATTTGGGAGAGTGATACTCCAGCGGAGTAGCTAACACTCCTACCCGATTCAGCTTATCATGGTATACCTTCACATCTTTGAGGTGTACGTGGTGGATACGATCTTTGTAGTTGTAGATAGGTTGAATCTCGTCCATTTGCATCCACACCAAGTGCGATGGATCATAATTCAAACCGAAATTGGCACTGGGAATGATGTCGAACATCCGATCCCAGTTAGCCGGGTTGTAGGCCAGGTTTTTACCACCCGGCCACTCATCCTGGGTAAAAAACATCGGGCAGTTTTCAATACCGATATTAATATTGTACTGTTCCGCCACTTTAATAATCTCCGGAAAACGTTCTTTGAAAATGGCAAAGTTATCATCCACACTTCTGCTAGGTTCGCGCCCCACAAACGTATTCACTACCGGAATACCCAGTTTAGATGCCGCCGGGATGAGTTTCTTAATGTGCTCAATTTCTTGAGTAGCTTTATTTTCATCGGCCGCGAGTGGATTCGGGTAGTAGCCCAACCCGGAAATGAAGACGTTCTTCTGCTTTAGATAATCCTGAATATGGTTTACCTGATCGTCGTCCAGTTCATCCACATTCACGTGGGTAACTCCGGCGTAGCGACGTTCGGCTTTGCCCTTAGGCCAGCACATCATTTCTACGCAGGCAAAC
>CAKZPJ010000378.1 GCA_937138955.1 uncultured Flammeovirgaceae bacterium
AATGGAGTGAAGAAACCGGAGAAATTTACGCCCGTATGCTGTACGATCACCAACAAGACTCGCTAGAGAATGTAAATATTGTAGAACAACCTGAGCAATCCGAACTGGTACAACAGCTTCAGCAGCGGCTTCACGAAGCGTATCGAAGTGATTTTATTGATAGTCAATAAGCCTAGCGTTGATCTTATTTTTGAAGCGCGCTTTTGCCTATTTTTAAAGCCAGTACATCTTCCGAACCAGCCCACAAAATATCAGGTAGTTTTGTTTCTTCGGATAATTTCTTTCGCAATAAGTAGAATGTGTACGCCGAGACGAGAGCACTCGATAGACCAGCGCTAGCCCCTGCCAGAGGACTTTGCTTCTGAGTTTTCGCCAACGTAGCACCCACCAATGCACCGGATAACCCTCGGCCAATCAATCCGCCTACTTCAGTCCGCTTAGGAGTCATTGGTAGCTTGTCTCCAATTAATTCTCCCGCCGCCAGTAGTTTAAAGACCGTAGCCGTTGAACCGGATTGCATAAACCGTAAGTTAGAGCGTCGCAACCGTTTGGATGGACGTTTTTTTAGAGCACTGCTTAGTAAGGCGGGGGCCATCATGGTACGCATACCAGCCACAGCTCCCAATATCATGATCTTATTTAGTAAGCGGGTACTCATAGTTGATACAGTTTATGTGATTTTCGTTTTTAACTTTAGTTATAACCCTGATATCCCTAAATGTTTTAATACTTGAAGGAGAAAAACCAGCAAAGTGAATCTAACCTTTTAACTTGCTGACTGATTGCATCGATACTTTTACTCTGTTTATACGCTTTTTCACATGCACCACTTTGACTGTTACCGAAGCGATGATTCGTATTGAGCATAGTTAGGGAAGATAGTTTGTTATTATGTATATCTATGGAAGACACTGTAGATACCCAATTACGTCAGCAATTAGTTAAACACCTGGAAGGAGGTGAAGCTTTAATACCCGTAGACGATGTCGTTGATAAAATGCCGTTTGAAAAGATAGGGATTGTCC
>CAKZPJ010000379.1 GCA_937138955.1 uncultured Flammeovirgaceae bacterium
TCTTCGTTTACTTCCCAAACAGCGGCTTCGAAGCGGTGTAAATAGTCTTCAGTAATGTTTTCCCGGGTGCCAGGATTCAATACCAGTGATACCTCAAAATCATCGAAGGGAATGGACGGAAATATAGTAGTCTTGATTAACCCGCCCTGAATCATCCCTAGCACGACCATAAAGATGAATACTGGAATAGCGAACGATACCCAACGCCACTGGATTAGCAGCTTAAGCACACCGCCATAAATAGTATCTCGAAGATATTTGATCCCTCTATCTAATCCGCCCCGAATACGATCTTTCTTAGGCTTGTGGTCGGCATCTTCTGCCTTGCCAGTAGCTAAGTGAGAAGGTAGTACGAAAAAAGCTTCCACCAACGAAAACGCCAGACAGGCAATTACTACAATTGACATTTCAGTGGTAAAGCCCTGGTTGTCCAATAGCATGAGTGGAATAAACGCAATAATCGTGGTAGTTACCGAAGTGAATACTGCCGGAAGCACTTCCATGGTTCCGTCTATGGCAGCTAGGGTTGGGCTTTTACCCATTTCCTTATGCGTGTAAATATTTTCGGCGATTACGATGCCATCGTCTACCAAAATACCAATCACCAGAATCATTCCGAACAGCGATAGCATGTTGATAGTAATGCCTGCCAAGCTACCAACAATGAACATTCCGAGGAAAGAAATGGGAATGCCCACCGCTACCCAGAACGAAAGCCGCAGGCTGAGGAATAATCCTAAAGCCACTAGTACTAAAGATAATCCTACCAGCCCATTACTAGTTAAAAGGCTAATTCTTTGCTGAAGCAAAGTATTGAAATCGAAGCTGGCAAATAGCTCAAAGTTTTCATTCTCAGCATCAAACTTATCTAAGTACTCGCCAATGAAACTTGAGATTTCTTGCAAATCTTCTTCGGGCAACTTTAGTACGCTAACGGAAATTGACGTCTGCCCGTTGGAGTACGATTTATTGGGAGTATCGGCAAACTGAAATTTAACGTCGGCAATATCGCGTAGTAGCAGATTGCTTCCGTCGGGGTTGGCTCGCAGAACAATCCGACCAATCTCTTCGGGAGCATACTCCCGAGAGTTGGCTCGAATACGAATTTCTTCCTCGGAGGTCTTAATCGAGCCCCCGGAAATATCCCGGTTATTGAAACGCACCGCGTTTGCCACTTGCGAAAAGGTGAAATCGTAACGTTGCAAATCGGCTTCGTTCACTTCAATAGAAATCTCCAGAGGTGGATAACCAAATACTTCTACTTGGGAAATCTCACCGGAGTTGAGCAGATCACTTTCAATTTGTTCGGCCTTCTCCTTTAGGGCTTTTAGATCGTTCGGACCCCGCAGGGTAAGAAATGCCGCCCGCGAGCTGAAGCTGCCTCGGTCTTTAATCACAATGGGCGGTTCGGCTCCTACCGGATAGGAAGGAATGCCATCAACGGCATTTTTAACTTCAGCTAATACCTCATCGATATCGTAGTCGTCACGAGTTTCAATATTGATGGTGGCTGAGTTTTCTGAGGAGGTAGAGGTGACTTCCTCAATCCCGGTAATTCCTTTCAGCGCCTCCTCCACTTTAATAGTAATCGCCTCTTCCATTTCTTCCGGAGCCGCCCCCGGGTAGGTCACCCGAATAGCAATACGATTGGGAGGAAGTTCGGGAAAGAATGATTTATTGATATTGGTGTAACTCAGCGCACCAAAAATGACAATGATAATTAGAATAGCGTTAGCCCAAATGGGATAACGCACAAAGAACTCTACAATTTTTCTCATGTTTCGCTACGATTTTCGCTAGTAACTGAATCGGGTTGATTTTTAGCCTTACGAGGACGGTCCCCGCTGGGACGATTCCCGCCGGGGCCACTTCCAACTTCGGTGGTAACCTTCATATTCTCTACGGCATTGGCCGGCAGATCCACCACCAGGCTGTCACCCGCCGACAAACCAATACCTGATATTGGACTAATTAATACTTTATCTTGGGTAATCTTCTCAACATTCACCTGGCGCGACTGTAACATTCCGTCCTTTACTACATATACCTGATCTTCGTTAATCAACACTCGTCGGGGAATTTGCATTGCTTGCTCTAAGCGCGAACCGGGAATGGTGGCTCGCAAGTATTGCCCGTCGTATATACCGCTGTTCGGTTGAGCCTCAATCCCTATGTAGACATTAATGGATTGTGTGGTAGGATCTAAAAAATCGGCCACGCGAATAACCTGGCCTAGCCAAGTTTGAGAACCATCTTCCGAAGAAACTTCTACCTCAGCACCTTCGCTGACCCAACGAATTTCTTTGGGGTCTACCGGAATTTCTAACTCCAACTGATCGGTACGGATGATGCTAGCAATGTTGGCTCCCGGATTCACCACGGTTCCGGTTTCTAGGTTTACGCTAACAATGCTACCGTCGTAGGGAGCGTACTGGTAATACTTGCGGAGATTCTCTTCCCCACTTTTAATACTGTAGTATTCGCCCAGAATATTTTTTGTTGCCAGAAACGTCTTCACTTTACTACTGGTAATCTCCGGTAGGGGCTGCAGCGATTCGTCAATTTCAATACTTTCAAAGTACTTCTGCCAAGCTGGGTAATCTTCGGTAAAATCAATCTTAAAATCGGGCAGGCTAGAGGCAATAAGGTTTAAGAATTGGCTTTTACGAGCTTGCAGATTCAGTCGGGCTTCGGCATCATTAATCCGGTAGATAAGCTGTCCCTTACGGAAGTTCACTCCGGGTTTAAGTTGAACCCGACCACCAAACAACCGACCGCCTATTTCTGCAATCAAATCTAATGGTTGAGAGGAGGTGATACGTCCGTATTCTACTACTTCGGTGTCAATCTCTTGGTAGGCTACTTCATCTACCCGGACAAAATTGGTGGTAGCACGCTTAGGGCGTTCGGGAGGTAATTCTTTCATACCGGCGAATTGCCGCATAGCAATAAATCCGGCCGCGATCAGTACTACAAATAGTCCGAGGACCAGTAGTTTACGTTTATTCATGAGGATTAGGATTGGATACTGAACAGTATAAATAACTGACCTACTTAACGAATACTACCTAATTAAGTGGTCAATTTTCTACAAATTCGGTTAATTAATAGACTAACCCGCTTTTAGTTAACGTATTTCCGTGATCATTTACCCTCAGTACTGCTTCATCCATTCCGATAATGCCCAGCAGGCGTACAATTCATAATACTGCGAACGGTCTTCGGCAATGTTGCAAAGATGCTGCTTTGTTGCTTGCACCTTCGATAATACAGGTTGAACTGCCTCTCCTAGTTGTTGAATAGCCCGAGCCGCCATCAGCATGGTTGCTCCTTCACTATTTAGATGATCCAAGAGCGTCGGAAGAGCATCACTACACTCACCAGAACTACATAGTAATTTAGCCGCTTGAATTTGTATCGAAGGAAAAGGGTCATCTAAAT
>CAKZPJ010000380.1 GCA_937138955.1 uncultured Flammeovirgaceae bacterium
AAACACCTAAACACCTAAACACCTAAACACCTAAACACCTAAACACCTAAACACCTAAACACCCTAGCGCTATAACACCAACCCATCACCTTTGTACATTCTGAAAGAAATCCCTAATTTTGAAACATGCTGGGGTGGCGGAATTGGTAGACGCGCACGTTTCAGGTGCGTGTGAGGTAACACTCGTGCGGGTTCGACTCCCGCCCTCAGCACTTATTACATCATCCATTAAGACTATCCATACTCACCTAGCATCCGAAGGATAATCAGTATTTGCCCGGTATGGTAAGCCGTATGTTCAATCACCAGCAATGCTTCTCGCAGCAAGGTTTGTCCGTCGCCCTGCGGAAGAGGTTTCATCAAATCATTTGCGGGATCGGTAATCAGTTCAGCCAGTTCTTCCCTTTCCGAAAAGTAAGTGTTAATTGTGTTGTTCCACTGCTGCCAATCTTGGGGCTTTGTTTCGTCAGGCCAATAGTCATCGGGCCACTTTACCGCAGTGTAATTGGGATTACGGCAGAACTCCAGAATATCGTACTGGGCAAAGCGCAAATGATAAAACTGCTGCCATATAGAATACGGCAAATTATCCGGCACCACTCCTAGCTTTTCCCACGGAATGGTTGGGATAATTTTATCAATCGGAATAAAGGCTTCTCCACCCGCTAGGTGTTTGACCAACTGCTGTCGCAAAAGCGTATCTGAGGAATTTTTCATCGGTAGTTTCAAAACATTTGGTAGCACTCAGGTTATAGCTGTAGTGTTTAGTAACAATCACTAAAAAAACAATTATGCGCGCTCGCTTACGAAATCAGATTATAGGTCTTGCTGCCGTTGCCGGTATGCGGACTATGATGCCCCCGGCTTTGTTAAGCAGTGGTCTAAGAAACCGATCATCTAAGCGATTGCGGCGCAGCAAGCTACAATTTATGCAGTCCGGTTCAACGGCGACTATCTTTAAATTACTGGCTGCCGGAGAGTTGATTGGGGATAAACTACCGATGACTCCTAGCCGGACCGAACCGGCCGGACTGGTTGGTAGAGGTTTATCCGGAGCTTTGGTAGGGGCTACGTTAGCCATCGCTCAGCGGGAAAACTACGTGCTGGGAGCCAGTATTGGTCTATTAAGTGCATTAACTTCTACCTATACTTGCTATTACGCCAGAAAAAAGCTCACCGAAGAAACCCAACTGCCCGATATTGTTTGGGCGGGTTTGGAAGATATGTTAGCCATCCGGATGGGTAGAAAGTTTACTCAGTAGATTTTCTGTCCCACTGACTACTTTACAGACAAACCTATTTATTAAAATCTTTCTTATAAGCTTCTCGAAGTTGCTTCTGCATTTCTCTCACTAAAATTTTATGCTGCGGCTGATCAACAATATTTACGTTCTCTAGCGAATCTTGTTGATGGTCGTACAGCATTCGGGCGTATACTTTGCCATCGTCTTCGCTCCACTCGGTATAGCGGTAGCGGTCATTTTTCACCGTGAAGCCCTCGTGGTATTTGCTGTAAATAAAATCCTTGCCGGGCAGCTCCGGCTGAGAAAGTAGCGGCACTAAACTTTTACCTTCTAGATGCAACGGTTGCGCTAAACCGGATAACTCACATAACGTAGGGTAAATATCCACAAATTCGGTGAGGGCTTCGGTACGTTGCCCGGCGGGTAAGCCCGGAGCTTTAATAAGTAGCGGAGTGCGTAGCGACGTTTCAAAGTTGCAGTGCTTGCACCATAAACCGTGCTCTTCCAAGTTCCAGCCGTGGTCACCCCACAGCACCACAATGGTATTATCAGCAAGATTCATTTCTTCTAGTGCGTCCAATAGTTTGCCAATCTGAGCATCAGTGTAACTGGTGCAGGCGTAGTAGCCGTGAACCATCAGTTTTGCCATGCTTTCGCTTAGTGCCCCTTCGGGCGGAATTCCCGCGTAGTTGCGCAGCTCACCGAAATTGTGAAGAGCGGCATCGGGGGCGTTCTCCGGACGATCCGGATTAGAAGCTTCGGGAAGTTTTTTAGGATCGTACATATTCCAGTACTTAGTAGGTGCATTGAAGGGCAAGTGCGGTTTGAGGAATCCTACTGCCAGGAAAAACGGCTCTTCCTTCTTTTTCAGTCGCTCTAAGTCGCGAATAGCTTTAGCGGCAATTTTTCCATCGAAATAAGCGGTATCGTGAACATCAGCTCGCTCGAAGGCGGGGCCTCGTCCGTTTTCGTGATCGGCGGCAATTTGTTGGGCGGCTTCCGTAGTGTAATCCCGCCAATTACCGC
>CAKZPJ010000381.1 GCA_937138955.1 uncultured Flammeovirgaceae bacterium
ATCCCAAACGTCGTATTCAATCCGGTCGGCGGTTTGAGCCGTGTCTAGTAACACTCGAGAGAAGTAGCGGGTAGCCGAATTGGTATCAATAGTTTCGTTACCGAGTTGGTAGTAAAAAAAATTATTCTGATGGCGACGGGTGAACTGATGATACACTTGCAACAGCTCACTTAGCTCATACTGATGATATAAATGATAATTGAAGCGAAATTCCTTCGCTTCAAACTCCCGCAGCCAAACCTGGGAAGCCTGCCCAAAAAAGAATTCTGATAAACCGCTATCAGTAGTCGTGTCTTCTACCACTCCTCCCGATTCATCCACATTGTGTCCGAAGCGAGTAGCGTTAGCCATGAGTTGGTAGCGTTCGTTCTCACTGCGGTAGTGCATAAATGCGGTGATGCTACTAGATCGTACCACTTTATCGCCCTCGCGGCGAGCAGCACCCAGCTGCTTATCGATACTCAGTGTCCGAACGTTTAGCCCAAAATTTAAATTGGGACCAACATTTCGCGAGAAAGTAACGTCCACAACATCTCTTCCTACTCCCCCAAACGTAATGAACATCTGAGTGAAGGGAGACTTAGTATCGTAGTAGCGAATATCTTCTGGTTCGGTTACGTAAATATCGTAAGCATCCAGCCCAATATCGGTACCGATTGTTCTAGGAACAACTGGGTAGATATTTCGACTCGCCATACCAATTGCTCCGAGGTACTGCTGGTAGTTGAGAAAGTTTTCTACCCGACTGTACTTATGGACTCCAGTTAGCGTAGTGTCTACCGACTGATAGATTACCCGATTATTTTGTAAATCTGACTGATAAATATAGCGAGAGGTTTCGGGGCCATACTGCACGCTGTCTTCCTGACTCTGAGTAGTGGTATCAGTAGGAATATTCACCCGACCCGGTCGCTGGGCTAGTCCTTGGGAAAAACTGATGATGACCAATAACCACCCAGCTAGTAACCTGATAAACTGTTTATCTACAATATTTTTCAAGTCTCAGCAGGTGTTGGCATTTGCTGACGTAACCAGTTGGTAAAACCGGTATCGTCGGGTAAAAAATTAGTTTGAATGGGGATGTAAAAGAGCGGTAGTGTTTGCCATTGTTGCGTCAGCGGACCGCTAATCATTTTCACCATATCCTTTTCGGTGGTCATCAAGCAAACGTTTTCGGCTTGAGCGCGTTTGCGAAGGTTTTTAATATCTTTTTCCGTATAACGATGATGATCGGCAAAAGTAATATATTCTTGGGTAAGAAAATGATGTTGTACGTATTGTTGGAATAATTTAGGGCGGGCAATGCCTGAAAAAGCAATCACTATTTCTTTCATTTCAGCTTTTTCAAACACGGGTTTTGGGTCAGCGTAGCGTATTCCGCTGAAAAAAACCGGAGTGTTCGGTTTGGTATATTGTGAGATGTGGTTGGCGATTTTCTTTTGCTGGTCAGATGTCAAATTATCCGGGCACTTCGTAATAATCACAGCACTGGCTCGCTTTGCCCCTGAACGGGATTCTCGTAGTCGCCCAGCCGGAAGTACCCAATCCTGATAAAACGGACGGTCAAAGGAGGTAAGTAGTAGATTTATGTTGCGAGCAATAGCTCGATGTTGGTAGGCATCATCTAGCAAAACTACCTGGGTTTTAGGGTGGTGATGCATAATTTCAGGCACGCCCAGTACCCGCTCTTCAGCTACCGCCACTGCAACAGATTTTTGCTGATACTTTCGGTAAAACTGATATGGCTCATCGCCCAATGTTTCTGCCGAATCCTCATCGGTAGCTAATCGCATCCCCCGGGTCTTTCGCCCGTAGCCTCGGCTTAATATTGCTTCCGAATAGTTTTCCTGCAGCAGCCAATCCGTTAAATACTCAATCATCGGCGATTTTCCGGTACCACCCACATTAAGATTACCCACGCTAATAATGAACGGGGTAAAATCTATCGTTTTCTGATAACCCGTATCGTACAAATAGTTGCGGAAGCGAACAATGTTTTTATACAATACAGTAAACGGCCAAAGCAGAACTTGACTTATAATAGAAATAGGTGGTTTAGAGGAATTTGCCAAAGGTGTATGGTGCTGTTAAGCCTTATGCTCTTTGAGAAGCTTTATGATAATTCCGAGTTGATCTAAGTGATAAATATCATGGTGTAGCATTCCGTAAATCACAAAACCTGTACTGGTAATAATCTTTGAAATTAGTATCATAATATTTCTCATATAAGAAGCTATCGTCTTTAGTTTGAAGAAGTTTAAGTGTTGTTGATAGACTACCCTGATACTCTGCTCTGATTTTATTCCAGCCAACCTTTTTAAGGGAATGGTTCGTTAGTCAGTTTTCTTCACTATCATCCGTGAGTTTTCCCGTTCCAGTTTCAATCTTCAAAATAGTTTCTTACCTCCAAACTGTCAGGTGAGAAATAATCTCAGCCACACTATGCAAATTAGTAATAGGACGTACAAAAGCTTCTTCCTCGCTTACTGTGACGAGCTTCTTACTAAAACTCGCTCCCATCCAATTCTTACTATCCTGAATATCCTTTAGCTGCTTGATTATGTTTTCAATTAGAACTCTCCTCCCTACCATAACTGTTAACTTTACGCGAAGTAAACGAATGCTAGCTGTATAATCAATGGCATTGGCAGGCAAGGCTCGCTATCAAATCAGTTTATGTTATCAGGTTATGCCTGAACCAAGTAAAGCCTTATTAACTATGAGTACAGAATTATTAATTCGCTACGTGGCGTTAGCTTTCCAGGAGGTGAATAAATCCACTATCTTTTTATCAAATGGAGGAGGGCAAGAGGCGAGTGTGAATGAGCAATGGAACTATATTTTTTCCGATCCTATGTATCTACTCATCGTAGTTTTAGCTGTTTTTTTGAATATAGTTCTGCTACGGAAGCTGATTAAAAAAGAGCTTTAGAAGCTACTAACCACCGATTATTCTTGTGGATATTGATGTTCTTTACTCAGACTTTGAAACTGTGTAACCAGCCTCTGGAATCTAAGCATCCGACGTTTCGCCTTGGGTTAATTTGGCGATGATTGGCTGAATATCACTTCTGATATTACGATACTTTCTAGCTAAACGGCGAATATTTCGTTTAAATTCAGGGGTGAAGGATACTGTAATATCAGGCATCTTCTTCGTCCCAAAGTTCATTGATAGGGAGGGTCTGCCCCGACAACGCTTCTTGCCAACCCTGACGAAGAGTGTCTTCAACAGGAGCTAAAGCTACTCCTTCACGGAAAGCCTGCACCATCTTGAGCAAAGAAGGCAAGTATTGTACTGGAAATTGTTCGAGCTCTTCTATAACCAGCGTGTACGTCGGATTTTTAGTATTCATGTTTTTGTCTCACTAATTGATATAAAAACCTACAAATAATAAGCAAGGTTCAATAGTACTGATCGGAATCAATATGATGACTGTTCTTCATTGAGCAACTTTTGTACCTTCGTTTTTCTTAAAACAGACAGTTTATGCCCCAAATACGCGACGTAACAACTTACTTAGAAACTATCGCCCCCCGCAGTTACCAAGAATCTTACGACAATGCCGGATTGTTGACTGGAAATCCACAAGCTGAGGTGAGCGGCATTTTGATCAGTTTGGATGCTGTAGAAAGCGTGGTGGATGAAGCGATTGAGCAAGGCTGTAATTTTATTGTCGCCCATCATCCTATTATTTTCCGAGGACTAAAAAGCCTGACCGGGCAAAACTATATTGAGCGCACGATTATTAAAGCAATTAAGAATGATATTGCTATCTACGCCATTCACACTAATTTGGATAATGTACACAATGGAGTGAACGCGAAGATTGCTGAAAAGCTCGCCTTGCAGCAAACCCGCGTACTAGTCCCTAAACCGCAAATATTACGAAAGCTCACTACTTTTGTGCCTCAGGAAAACGCTGAAGCGGTGCTAAATGCGCTCAGCGAAGCCGGAGCGGGCAACATCGGTAATTATCAGAACTGTAGCTTTCAGGTAAGTGGCACGGGAACCTTCCAACCGAATGAACAGGCGAACCCCCACATTGGCGAGGCGGGTAAACTAGAGCGGATCAATGAACAGCGTATTGAAGTAATTTTGCTTGCTCACCAAACCAACCGAGTGTTACAAGCTTTGCGCCATGCGCATCCGTATGAAGAAGTAGCTTACTATCTGCACAACCTAGAAAATGAAAATCTGGAAGTAGGTTCCGGTATGATTGGGCAGCTAGCTGAATCTATGTCGTCGGCTAACTTTCTGAAATACCTTAAAAAACAAATGAACCTGTCGGTCATTCGGCATACCGCTGTACTTGACCATCCGATTAAAACGGTGGCGGTTTGTGGAGGAGCCGGAAGTTTTCTGCTACCCCAAGCTATCCGGCAACAAGCCGATGCCTTTGTGACGGCCGACTTCAAATATCATGAGTTTTTTGATGCCGACGGCCATTTAATAATCGCGGATATTGGGCACTACGAAAGCGAAGTATACACAAAAGAGCTAATCCAGGAATTTTTATGCGAAAAATTTGTTAATTTTGCAGTCCGTTTGGCAAAAGTCAACACCAATCCTGTTTTTTACACCTAATAGTACGTATGGAAAGCACCACCACGCAGCAAAAGACCGTAGCCGAAAAGCTGGATAT
>CAKZPJ010000382.1 GCA_937138955.1 uncultured Flammeovirgaceae bacterium
TACGACCAAACCGAGTGGCGACATTTGACCGATGAAGAGGTACGGTGGAACGATAAAGCTACCGAATTGATACTTACGTTCACTCCTGAAGAAAATACAGTGTGGATCGCTCATCAGATACCGTATACTACCGCCAACCTAGACGACCTTCTAACTGATTATCAAGATCATCTTTTACTATCTAAAAAAAGTATTGGATTAACCCCGCAGGGAAAAGATATTTGGCAACTGACGATTACCGATAACGAAGTACCCGTTAATCAAAAGAAAGTAGTCTGGCTGATGGCTCGGCAGCACTCCTGGGAGTCGGGTACATCGTGGGTGATGGAAGGAGCAATTCGCTATCTGCTGGATTCGGCGGCTAACAATGGAATGTTAGACAAAATCACGTTCCAAGTTATACCAATGGCTGATCCCGACGGAGTAGACCGAGGGGGAGTACGATTCAATAAGTTTGGGCATGACCTAAATCGTAATTGGGACTTAGTAATTGCCGAAGAAATGCCGGAAATTCAGGCGCAGAAAGCCGCCATTGCGGAACAATTCAGCGAAATTGATTTGTTCGTGACGCTGCATAATACCGAACGAGCCGACTACATTCAGGGGCCAGATTTATCGGTAGGTAAACAGTTTTATCAAGCGATTGTCCGTCAAACCTCGTTTGAATCGGACGAAGGAATACGAAAAATGCCTGAGACCACTACCGCTGGTAAAGCCGGACGAATGACGGTAAACCAAGCCCTATGGGCTGAATACCAAATCCCCGCCTACTTAATGGAGCTAAAAGTAGAAAAGGTAGATAGACTAAACGGCAGACGGTTAAAGTCTGATTGGCTAGATTTAGGCAGAGGGTTCATAAAATCTATTTCTCAAGCCGTAGAATAAGTATATTACGCGGTCATATATGGAAAAAGACTTTAATATACAAGAATACCTCTCGCTAGGATACATCTACCTTCTGATACTAGGCATCCTTAGCGATTCAATATACTACCATTTTCTGGGCATCAATATTCTGGAATACTCCGGCATTCTGGATGTGCTCATCAGTCCAATCGCACTGCTTACGGTAAATTTAGCAATACCGATAACATTAATTTTCTTCGTAGGATTGGCCTATTTCGTCACAACTTACGTAAATCCCAGGATACACCAGAGATTTCGTGCCAAGCGCTGGTACCGTAAATTGTACAATGTAGAAAAGCTAGACGCCAAGTACAGTAATGCAACGACCACGAACAAATTAGTATTATTATTAGCCGGGTTTATTCTGGCTTTTTATCTGGGAACAGGAATTGGGCGAGGTTTGAGTCAGCAAAACAAGATTGTAACCAACGATATAGAAGTCGACCACCGCATACTTTTTCAAGACAATACCGAAGAGAAAGTGAACATTGTTGGTAAAAACAGCCTCTACTTATTCTACATACCCGAGGGAACCACCAGCGTTATCATCTCACCTATCGAGTACAACATCAAGAAGATTATCAAACTGGAAGAAAAAGAATAGCTGTACTCTCTTCCCCCTTTTTTAAAGGGGGCGCAGGGGGATTTACCCATCACCCTCTCCTTTGGCATCTAACTCCCCGTATTTTTCTAAGAAGTCTTGAACTTCCTCAATAGTCACGTTTGTATTTTTGATGTGACCACCGAGAAGAGCACGATTGGTCTTTAGAAATGGCAGTAATTCTTCTTCTGTAAATCTTTGACTAAGATCAAGAGTAGTGGTAAGCTGAATATAATTCTCTTGCGCCTCGATGAATTCATACGCTGATGCCAAATCAATCATGAGGGAGTCCTCAAAATTAGATAAGGCTTTGGAAATACTAGCCGTTTGCCAAGCAGCACTTCGCAGCGGTATAGTAAAAAAGCCACCCCCATAGTTTTCTTCCAGGTTGATTTCGCCTCGCGCTACCTTCTGTATTCCGGAGTCTAGCTTTTGTAGATTATTCTCTTCTACCTGAACAATATACCTACATGTACCCAAATTGCCCCGCAGTTCAGTAATAATATTCCGATACGCCTTCTCGGCGTTAATATCCGCCCGGCGCTGCTGCCACCAGGTGTTAATGCCGAAGGCGAGTAATACCGCGCTAGCACCACCGGAGGCACTTCAATGAGCATCTTGCGGAGCAGTTGGTTGGAGCGTCGGTTTTCCAGCGTGTGGTTGTTTCGTTCCACCCGTTGATCAATCTGGTTAACCGACATGGTCAAGCTACTTATCTGGTGGTTATTTTCTTGCTGTTGCTCTACTAATTGTTATAGGGTTTTAGTTTGCCGAACTTGGTCAGATTGCTGCTGTTCCAGCAGGTTAGCGATCTTTCGGGCGATAGCATCAGTCGTGGTATGGTTAGGTTGATCAGACATTAGTTGGTTGGTTCGGTAGGTGGTTCTTCAACATATTTTTCTAAAAATAGGCGATGCTTATCGGCCGTATTTCTGCTTACTTCAATATAGTTTTCCAGTATGAGTAGGTTAGTTTCTAAGGAAAGTAGTAGGGTTTCGGGTCGCAATCTTCCCTTTAAGTCTAATCGACTAATTGCATAGAAATTATAGTCAATTTGGGTGGTTACAAAACTGTAAACCTCGGCTAGTTCTTGAATTGACTCAGGAGAAAAGTTAGCTACCGCTCCGCTAATATTAGCTGCCTGCCAAGCAGCATCTTTTAGGGGTGCTATTGAAATACCGCTTCCGTACTGTTGCTCGTCATCATACCCATCTTGTCGTAAAGTAGAAACCTGATCTTTGAGTTCTTGCAAATATTCTTGGTTTTTCATTATGGTCTGTTCCAAATCAGCTAGGTTAGTTTGTATTTCCCGATGAATGTTTTCAATAGAAGTTTCTTGAAGCTCATCAGACTTCTGTTGCTGCCACCAGGAATTAATGCCAAAGGCCAACAGAACGGCAATGACCACCGGGGGAATCTCCAATGCCATTTTGCGTAAGAAATCTTTAGAAGCGGAGCGACGGGTGCTTGCTTGCCAGTCGCGGAACTCTTGAATCTGGGCTTCGGCGCTGCGGTGTAGCTTCTGGAGTTGCTCGTTGGTTTGTTGCTGCTGGGTAATCATTTTCTCTAAGGCATCACCCAAATGATTCGGCTGTTTCGCTTGGTTACCCGGTTTATTTAGTTGATGCTTGAGCAGTTCAGCTACGCGCTCCGCCATTGCATCCCAGGGAATATTTTTTCGATCCGCCATGTAGGAAAGATAATGAGATTCTAAGAAATTGTTCTTAATGTTTTCGTTAGTATATCAAGATATATACTTCGGTGCCGAAATTTTGTTAGCGAGCAGGGCGGAAGACTAACTAATCAGGATTACAATACCGCTAGAAGTTAGTCTTGGTGACTAAAAATAACTTCTAAGCCTTCGGGAGCACTTCCTCACCGACGTAGAATAACTCCCAAAGCCCAGGAAGTTAGTCCCAGCGACATTGCGAGAATACTAAGTCATTGGGAACAATTCTAAAAGACTTATTAGTCTTGACCTGTTAGCGGGAAGGCAGAATACTAACTAAATGGAGGCAAAAAGCCTTGGGGAAGGCGGAATACTAACAAATCAGTTAGTGATGTAAGCTGGGGCTAACAAATACACTATTCGAAAGGTGAACTAGAGAAAAACCATAAGGGGGAACTACTTCAATTGCTCCCCCTTCCCCTCGATCACCCTTACTTATGCGGTAGTACGTGAATAGTGAAGTAGTAGTAGGTAGCTTTGGAATATAATAGTACTATATTGGTATAATACTGTTGTTGTATAAGTGCGTCTCTTACGATAGGTATATTAAAGGTAAATAAATTACGGAAGAACAGGAAATATAAACTAAAAATAGTTGGCAAATTGTCATTCTTCTCATTGACATTATACAATAAAGAAAAGGAAACGAAATATATCCGTTTCCCTTTGCCTACCTATGATCAATCATTTAACTGAAGATTTACTCTGTTTTTCACTACATTGGTTCGTCCAGATACACCGCGGAAGCCCCTTCGTAATTTACATTAGCTACTGGTTTTATGTTGCCACTTTTGGTAGGATAATCAAAGATGAGTAAGCGACCACCTCCGTTAGCCCGTTCGGCTACGTAAACTTTCTTTTCCATCACGCTTAAGGCTACGTCTACGGGATTACCTAAGAAGGTCATATCACCAGCTACTCGGACCTGATCGTCCATCATAATGGCTCCCCCGTCGCCCGCAGCATCTAGTTTAGTGCTGAAATTTTCTATCACATGAAAAGCACCATCGTCATCAATAGCTCCTTCACCTACGTCAGTCAGTACCATAATATCGTTCATATCATTGTAACTTATTCCGTGGGTACGAACAATGCCTTCAATTGTAACTACTTGGTCAGGCTGAAGATCACCTTCGGGCTTTGAGCCGAAATTGTGAAAAACGGCTAACTTATCGGTGTTATCTTGAATAGCGAACAGCGTATTGCCTACTAATTGAATACCCCAAAGATTAAAGTGTACATTGTACACCCGGTCAAGACGAAGAGATCCTTGGTACACTGTATAAACCACCAACTGATTGGCATCAGTTACGTCTTCAGCTACTACTAAAATATCTTCGTTCACCGCAATCTCTCGTCCGTTCGTGAAGTTGGTAGTACT
>CAKZPJ010000383.1 GCA_937138955.1 uncultured Flammeovirgaceae bacterium
TCATTGAACCAAACGGCATTATTGTGCTACTACTTACTTAAAGCCGCTCAGTTGAATCCTGAGTTTAGTCATATTCAGGAACGAGCCGAGGTTATGCTGAAATCGGCTGAGAAATATTCTTGGAGTGATCAGAAGCAAGGCTATTACAGCTACCTAAATATGGATGGAAGTATTTTTGACGAAGAACTTATCCCGGTGATATTTACCGGATACGGTGGCTCCGATATTATCGAGTTTGGTCGTATTGCCGCCTACTTCTACCAAGTTACCCAAGACCCAGCCTATAAAATAATGGTTGAAAAAGTAGCTGAAATGCTACTGCGTACTGAGTGGCCCGACGATTTTGTGATAAACAGTTTGGCCAGTGCCTTGCAATTTTCTCTGGATGCTCACGAAATTCTGGGTGATCGTCGCCTGCTACAATCTGCTCAGAACTACGCGACAATTGCTACCTCAACCCTTTGGAGCGGAAAACTATTTATTCGTCAACCGGGCGACCCTTACTACGAGGCCAAACTAGGCACCAATAACTTAGTAACCGGATTACTTCGCTTGCACTTAATTGAAAATGACCGAGCTAATGAGGCCCTACTAACTCAATGGTCGTTTTGAATATGATATTACGCCGAAGGTTGGTCAGGATAGCCAAAAAGACTTATCTTAATACGGACATAATAATAAGTCAAGAAGATGGCAAACTCAAAGTCGCGAAAAGCCCCAAACCCATTTCACTACATTAACCGAAGCCCAGCAACCTTTCTCCTTCTGCTGCTAAGCCTGCCTTTTATGGCTTGTCAGGAAGATAATGATGCTCCAGCTTTGCCTGATCTTACCATATACTTAGATCGCTTTGAGGAAGAAGCCCGGCAGAGAGGGTACGATTTAGACCTTTCTAACGTGGATGTTGCTTACGTAGATGAACTTGAAGTAGACGGTAGGCCTTTTTGTGGATGGGGATACTCAGACTACGACGGATTTGGGTTGAGAAGAATAGAAATATCTACCGATAATTTTTGTGGCTGGCAAGAACGCAGTGATATTGAACGAGAAAATTTATTCTTTCATGAAATAGGGCACGCTTTTCTTAATCGCTCTCACGATGAAAGCTTACTTTGTGATGGCTCGCCGCTCTCGCTGATGAATTCTACTTCAAATGGCTGGGAAATTTATGAAGAAGGTGAGGAGGAAGAGAGAGCCTACTACATTTCAGAATTAATTGATAGGTTGGCAGCTTCAGGCCAATGTATTGACTACACGCAGAGTTGGGTGAACGATTCGGTGTTCTACCAATTCACGGTAGAAGACGATAGGTGGGTATTCAATTCGCGAGAGGGAGCTTACGTAGGCGCGGTAAGTTCAGCTGATGGTTCAGCTGGAGATCGTATTTCCCTGGGTCTACTTCCGGAAAATGCTTCCGGAGAGAGCGGTAGATGGTTTCGGCGGCTCAACAACCCTAACATTCCGGAATGTGCCGATGTTACATTACGAGTGACTATGAATTCGGAGCAACTTACCGTCCGCGGAGCAGCTATTTCTATCCGAGCCTTTCGTGCTCCTTTAGGAAAAGGAGGGGCCCAAGATGAAGAATATTTATTTCTGACTACCACCGAAGCTCCAGTATCAGGTAAGTTAGATAATTATGTGGAGGAACTCACTATTCCCTGCTACTCCCGAAGCACTACGTTTATCGTTCTATTCCTCCGCCTAATGGCCGGAACTCAAGGGGAAGTGTCTTTTGAGGATATTGAGTTAGTAGTAAAAGAATGATAGATAGGAATCAAATTTTAAGGTTAATAGTGTGTGGGTAAACCAACCTTTCACAACGGGTAGATTTAGCAGTTGGGATAGAAATGAAGAAGAGTAGCAAGCACTTCTAATCAACAGTCAGAGTTATATCATCAAAATATACCTCTCCGCTGGTTTCAGGTAAATAGATGAGGTACACAATTAGGTTGTCAGTTTCACTGCTAATATCATCTAGACTTACACTATATTCCGTCCAGTCAAACTCACCCCTTGAAGGGTAAGGTTTCAGCCACCAGGAATGTCACTCTGAACAGATTGTCCCCAAAACGCAAAATCATCTTTAATTTGGTTCTGGCTGGAAATTTTTAATGACTTTTGAGGCGAATAGGCTTCCGCCGTTGAAAAATCAACAACGTATTGCTCCTGACTATCCCGAGAAAACCAATTACTAGGCACTCTGAACCCTCTCTCCACAGTGCTATTTAGTAGGAGGTTAATAGTATCCTCCTCTTCTTCTTTACAACTAAAAATCACAATAGTGATTATCACTCCTACTATCAAAATACCTTTTGAATATTTTATATTGATTGATTTTGTAGTAAATAGATGCTCTGCTATTGAGGTGAGTTGTACCGCCAAACCTGTTTTAAGATAATGAATTACTTCTTATGAGCCTTAAACTCTTTCGCTTTTTCTGCTTAGTCACGCTATTCTTTGGGTGGGCTTGTACTTCCCCTAATCAAACATCGGAAGAAACAACTTCGGAAGAGGCTGCTTCCCACAACGAAACCAATTCAAGTACATCGCTGTACCAAAGTCAAGACTTTACAGAAGAAGGTAGCTTTACCAAAGGCATTGAAGGCCCAGTAGTAGATGCCGAAGGAAATATCTACGTAGTTAATTTCCAGAAGCAAGGAACCATCGGAAAGATTACCTCCGCTGGTGAAGCCTCCCTATTTATTGAGCTATCCGAAGGAAGCGTTGGTAACGGTATTCGCTTCAATCGGTATGGTGACATGCTGATTGCCGATTATCCCCAGCACAATATTCTGAAAGTAGATATGGCTGAGCGATCCATTTCCGTGTTCGCTCACAACGATGCTATGAATCAGCCTAACGATATTGCTATCACCAGTAAGGATGTGCTATTTGCCAGTGACCCCAACTGGTCGGAAGAAACCGGCCAACTTTGGCGGATTGACCCCGACGGTAGCACTACTTTGCTGGAAGAAAATATGGGTACTACCAACGGTGTGGAAGTGAGTCCAGATGGAAAAACTTTGTACGTAAACGAAAGTATGCAGCGCGTGGTATGGGCCTACGACCTATCGCCCGACGGGCAAATTAGCAACAAACGCGAACTAATTACCTTCTCTGATTTCGGCATGGACGGAATGCGCTGTGATGTAGCAGGCAACCTCTACATCACTCGCCACGGCAAAGGCACCGTAGCGAAAGTTTCGACCAAAGGCGAAGTGCTACAGGAAATCAAGATGATTGGCGAGTTACCTTCCAATATCGCCTTCGGTGGTTCCGATGGACGAACAGCCTACGTTACCTTACAAGACCGAGGTTGTGTGGAGACATTTCGGGTAGAGGATCCTGGTCGAGCTTGGCAGATGCGACGAAATAGATAGCTTTCATTTATCCAACCGTTTTTACTATTCTAATATAATTTCTAATTTGACAGAATTAAAAAGTGTTCAGGTACTCGTGTTCATAAAATTTTGAATATTATTTTACGACAACTTGAATACACGAACATAATAAAACCTACCTATGAAAAACAAACGTCGCTCAACGCTAAAGCGCATGTTCGCCTCGCTGGCTGCCGTATTTGGTGCTTCTACATTGGGAGTCCAAACTGCTAAGGCCACATCTTCCAATAAGAAAGTATTCAATGTTCATAAAGATGAGCAAGATGTGCCGCTATTTTCCGGTTCAGTAGTACACGGTAACACGGTATACATTGCCGGTAAAGGTGCTCACTTTGATGGTGATATTGCCGCCCATACCGACCACGTATTGAAGGAACTCGAGAAAGAACTTAAGAAAGCCGGGTCGTCTATGGAAAAGGTGCTGAAGGTGAACGTCTACCTGCACGACATTCGCGATTATAAAGCAATGAACGAAGTGTATAAAGGTCGCTTTGGCCCCAATCCTCCGGTACGTACTACCGTAGCGGTATTCGGCGGCGTTCCGGGCGATTCGCTGGTAGAAATTGATTGTATTGCCTCACTATAATTCTAGCCCTATGCTAAGCCGACGAAAATTACTACGCAACCTATCTGGCCTACCACTAGTAGGCGGATTGCTCGGAAGTCATGTGGCTTCCGCTACTCCTACGCTTACTACCTCGCTTCGCCGCGATTACTTTACGGAACTAGGCGTCCGTACGTTCATCAATGCGGCGGGTACCTACACTTCTATGACTGGTTCGTTGATGACCGAAGAGGTGATGGAGTCGATTCTGTATGCTTCTAACGAATTTGTCACCCTAGACGAACTTCAGGATAGAGTAGGGGAACGTATCGCAGCAATGGTAAAGTGTGAAGCTGCTACCGTAACTACAGGAGCCGCCTCGGCTATCACCTTCGGTACTGCCGGAGTGATTGCGGGAATGGACGCTGAGAATATTGTGCAGCTACCTCATCTGGAAGACACCGATATGAAGTCGGAAGTGATTATGCAGAACGCGCATAAGATCGGCTACGCCCACGCCATCCGCAATACCGGAGCGCACATTGTGTACGTAGACACCCAAAAGGAACTAGAAGAAGCTATCAATGAGAAAACCGCCATGCTCTTCTTCCTGAACGCTAATAACCGATTGGGCGAAATCAAACACGAAGCTTGGATAGAGACGGGTAAAAAGTATAACGTGCCTACTTTTAATGATTGTGCGGCCGATGTGCCGCCGGTGGAAAATCTCTGGAAGTATACTCAAATGGGTTTTGACCTGGTTTGCTTTTCCGGGGGTAAAGGTATCCGAGGTCCGCAGAGTGCCGGTTTGCTATTAGGACGAAAAGATTTAATTGCTGCGGCTCGAATGCATGCGCCACCCCGAGGCAATACTGTGGGGCGGGGTATGAAAGTAAATAAAGAAGAGATACTGGGTATGATGGTGGCCTTGGAGCTGTACGTGAACAAAGACCACGAAGCCGAATGGGAAATGTGGGAGCAGCAAATCGCTCATATTGGTGATGCCGTAAAAGACATTGCCGGAGTAACCACAGAAACCTTTGTGCCCGATTTGGCCAACCATGTGCCCACCCTAAAAGTAGCCTGGAACGATAAGAAGATTAAGCACGACAACGACTCCCTGCACGAAGCTATGCGTAGCGGTCACCCATCGATTGAAGTAGCTGGCTGGGGCAGTAACCCCGAGATACAAATCACCACCTGGATGCTGATTCCCGGGCAAGAGCGAGCGGTAGCCAATCGCTTGCGAGAAGTGCTACAGGAAGCTAGTGTCTAAATTGGTGCTTAGTGTTATGGTTTAGAGTACTAAGTTTTAAATTCAGAGTTTGTACTCGATTAATACTAGCTTAAAACTCTAAATTAAGGTCTCAATGCCAAAGCACTTTAATTCTATAACACCCTAACACCAATCCCTACAACCGTGAAACACCTATTTCTACTGAGCATTATAGTTTGTCTATTCAACTGGTCTTCCGCTTTCACCCAATCATACGATATCTTACTGAATGATGGGCACGTGATTGATCCGAAGAACGAAATTAATGGCCCAATGGATGTTGCTATTAAGGACGGAAAGATTGCTCGAGTAGCCGAGCAGATTGACGCTTCCGAAGCAGAACAAGTCATTGAGGTAGCCAACTATTACGTCACCCCCGGACTCATCGATATTCATTCCCACAACTTCCACGGTACTGAGCCGGATGCCTACTTAAGTAACAGTTTTACGGCTTTACCCCCGGATGGCTTTTCGTTTCGGGCGGGGGTTACTACACTGGTAGATGTGGGCGGCGCCGGATGGAAAAACTTTGAAACGTTTAAAGAGCAAACCATTGATCGATCCAAAACACGGGTACTTTCCTTTCTGAACATTGTGGGTGGTGGGATGAAGGGCGGCGAGCAAGAACAGGATGTAAGCGACATGGACGCTGAAATGACTGGTATGGTCGCCAAGCGTCACCCTGAAGTTGTCGGTATCAAAGTTGCCCACTACGCCGGACCAGATTGGAAGCCAGTAGATCGAGCGGTAGAAGCCGGCGAGATTGCCAACATTCCAGTGATGGTAGATTTCGGTGGAACCATTCCTCCGCTTCCGCTAGATTCGCTATTGCTACACCATCTTCGTTCCGGAGATATTTTTACGCATACTTTTGGACACGTACCGGGTCGGATCCCCATTGTAAACGAGCGGGGCAAAGTGCGCGACTACGTTTGGGAGGCCCAGAAGCGAGGAATTATCTTTGATGTGGGTCACGGCGGAGGGAGCTTTCTGTTCCGTCAAGCCATTCCCGCCATGAAAGAAGGGTTTCGGCCTAATACAATCAGTACTGATTTGCACACTGGCAGTATGAACGCCGGTATGAAAAGTCAGATTAATGTGATGTCTAAATTTCTGAATATGGATATGAAGTTGAACGAGGTTATTGCCGCTTCTACTTGGAATTCTGCTCAGGCGATTAAGCAAGACAACCTAGGTCATCTAAGTGAAGGAGCCGTAGCCGACGTAGCTGTACTGAACGTGCAGGAAGGTGATTTCGGCTTCATCGATTCAGGAGGCTATCGCATGGATGGAAATCAAAAAATGGAGTGTGAGTTAACAATTAGAGCGGGAAAAGTTGTGTGGGACTTGAACGGTATTTCCCGTCCCTACTGGATTAAAGAAGAAATGGGCCAATGAAAATATCGCAAATTACTATTGTTCTGTTTAGTTCATTACTATTTGCCTGCGGAGCATCCTCTACTTCTGAATCTTCCGAACAGGCTGAATTACCGGAAGAAGATCAGCCAGTAGCCCTCCGCGAAGGAATAACTATTGAGAAGTTTGCTGCTCCTCAGCGCGGAGGTGTACGAATCAATTACGACCCAGCCACCAAAACTATTCTCTATAATACCAAGCGAGGCGATATCTACCGAATTAACGAGAATGGCAAGTCGGAGGAATTGATTGCTACTACTGAAGATCACGGCATCACGAGCCTACAGGGATTTCGCTTACAAGGAGACTTGATGTTTCTGGTGGGTAATATCAAATCAAACGGCGATAAAGGTACCAAGGGCAAAGTAGTGCGGGGCACTCGTCAATCCGATAACAAATACCAATTTGAATTGCTAGCCATTACCGAAGACTATGGACGAACGGCCACGATCTACAGTCACGAATTTAACGGTATTGCGGTAGGTCAAGAGGGGCAATACATCTATGTAAACAGTGGAGCCCGCACCGACCATGGCGAAGTACAAGATAACGATGGTGAGTACCCAGAAGCTAGGGAAGTGCCACTTACCGCTTGCATTTTTCGCTTGCCCGCCGATGGAAAAGAAATTTTGCTTAAAAATGACTCGTCGTATTTGGCCTCCAACGGATATTTGTTTTCTGACGGAATACGTAATGCCTTTGATTTGGCCGTTTCGCAAGAAGGAAGACTATTTGGGGTTTCCAATTCATCGGACTACGATCACCCTGAAGAGATGAATTGGTTGCGTGAAGGTCGGCACTACGGCTACCCTTGGGAAATGGGCGGAGTGCCAAATCCCCAACAATTTGCTGACTGGGATCCTGATCCCGAAAAAGATCCTTTCATCAATACGGTGTCATTTGCTCATCGGGGAAAACAGTTTCGCAATGATCCCGACTTTCCTCCTAAACCGGCTAATATAAAATTCGTCCCCCCTATTCAGAACCATGGTCCGGATGCCAATATCTACCGCGACCGAGAAACCGGAATTATTACAGATGCTGATACTACCGGAGCCACGGTAGGCACATTTACATCGCACCGCTCTCCACTGGGCTTATTTTTCGATCAAGATAGTATATTGGCTGATCCCTATCGGGGCGATGCTTTCGTATTAAGCTGGTCTGATGGAAAGACTCAACCCCTGATGCGGCCATTTTCTCTACTGGGCGCTGACCTTCTTCACCTGGAGCTAACCTATGAGCCGGATATTGATAATTATTCTGTCCGTAGCTACCGCATTATTGGCGATTTCCAGGGACCTACCGATGCTGTTCAAGTAGGCGAACACATCTACGTAATTGAAAATCGGGGTAACATCTGGAAAATCAAAATGCCCCCTAACCTTCCCATCGCTCTGAAATAATCTTCATGCCGTATCTCCTTCTTTTAGTGCTGCTTGGAGCAGTAGCTTGCCATTCGTCTGATAGTACGTTTTCTGCCAACTTTCAAGAAGAGCCGCTATCGGATGATTGGGATTTGATCCCATTAGGAAAAGATACTAATCATAACGAAACCGCTTTCAACGAAATGTCAGGAGTAGCCATTGCTCAGAATGTTCGGTTAGAAAGCCCTAAGTTTCCTATAAAATCTTTGCAATATTATCGGGTGGAAATGCAGGTGCAGGCAGATGAGAAAACCATGTGGGCTATGACCTTTTACGATGATAAAGGCGAAATGCTATTAGCGGACCACTACTCTAGTATTGACCCCAGCGTAGATTTTCAGCGATACGTCTTCTATGTTCAGTCTAAGGCTAATGCTACTCAAGCGGAATTTTGGCTGCAACCTGCTGAAGGACAAAACGCGCTCTTAAAAGAAGTAAGTATTAACCCGGCAGTAGATACTCAAGAGGTAAAACATTGGTCGGATAGTGTTTATAAAACCATTCCGGCGGTCATTTCTTCACCACCCGCCAATCGGTTTCAGCACCTAGATAAAACGATGACAGCACTCAGAAATGGTGAAAAAGTCAGAGTGGTGATGCTTGGTAACTCAATTATTAATGACACCGGAAACTCAGCTTGGGAGGTGCTAGTAGAAGAGATGTATCCGGGTGCTGATCTGGAGGTGATTACTTCCGTACGAGGTGGAACGGGATGTACTTACTATCAACACGAAAACCGGGTTGATACTTTCGTGGTACAATACCAGCCTGACTTACTAATGATTGGTGGTATCTCCCACCTAAGCGATACGGCCGCTATTCATAGCGTTATCCAGCAAGTGCAGGAAAAAATGGAGCCCGATCCGGATATTATAGTGATGAGTGGTCCGGTAGGTCGGGGCGGTGATCCTCGTACTAACCCCGACTTTACGCTGGAACCATCGCCGGGAGATTTCAGAACCCAACTGGCTCAAATGTCCAGTGATGCCGAAGTGGAATACTTTGATGTAAAATCTGCCTGGGGAGACTATATGGCGCACACCCACGCTTCCTATGATTATTTTCTTCGCGACCCAGTTCATGCCAATGCCCGGGGCCGCCAAGTACTCGC
>CAKZPJ010000384.1 GCA_937138955.1 uncultured Flammeovirgaceae bacterium
ACCGGCTCCCCGGGTCAGAGTCGCTTCGATTCCCGACGACTCCCTGATCTTCGCCTGATCCCGGGGCGGGTCGAGTTCTCTACCATCGGGCGATATATCTCCACCTACGGGCTGATTGAAGATTCCTATAATTTCGCGATCCCACTCACCTATTTTATCGGCAATAATAGTAGAGGAAGTAGACTGAGGAAAAGGCAAACGGTACAAACGAGCGAAACGGTCGCGCTTAGATAGGATGTATAAATCTCGGGTAAGAGGGTCAACCAGCAATGTTTCTGCATCTCGTGCTCCATCCGGGTACTTCAGATTAATTTTGTCTATATCATGAATGGTGCCTCTGACCGGATTATCGCCGCTGGTGATGGGTTCGGGAAAACGGTATATATTCAGGCTAGAGTGCACAGCTTGGTTATCGCCAATATCGCCTACGTACAGATAATTAATCCCATCCTCTGGGCCTGGGCCAATGGCTATGTCTTCCCAGTCTCGATTGATTGCTCCAGCAATAGTCCACTCACCCACTGTTTCCCCTAAAGTATCAATGGCATAAATTATAGGATCATCGCCACTATCGTTATGAGTCCACAATATATCTGGATTGCTGCGACTAGCAACAATTCCCGAGGCTTCACTAATAGCAAAGTTTTTTACTGCACCCTGATCGATTGGTTTAGAGAAAGTATCAGAGAGTTGTGGAACTGCAAGTGTTTGAGGATCATTTTGTCCGTAGCATAAATTTGGTAATAGAAGCCAAGTAAAAAGAAAAACTAATAACAGGTTAAGATATAATTTCATAAGTCTGATTCTAATTATTAGTGAGTTTCGGATTTAACGTATTCTAACCAGTTTTCTGGGATTGATAATATTTGCTCATTCTGTAGCAATTGATTCTGAAGCGAAGTATAATCAATCTCCTGAACGGCACTTTGTTGATCTATAGCGATTGCCGCCGCACAACCAGCACTCTGACCCAAAACCATGAACGTAGGCAAAATACGAATGGCTCCGTAAGCTACGTAGCTACTAGAAGGACAGGTTGGAGTAATTAAATTGGTGCATTCTTCTGCCTTTGGAAGTAGAGCTTGCCAAGAAACACCAAAAGGTCGCCAGTCGTCTCCGCCAAATACGAAACCCTCGTTGTAGGCATAACCGTCACGAACAATACGACGAGCGTGGTGCGTATCGGGTGGCCACCAAGCAATGGCTACCGGTTGGCGCCCCAACGGATCAGTTACTTGGGTAGTCTTGTCTCGACTAGTATGATGTTCGGTAATTACATAGTCGGAAACTAAACGGCGAGCTGAGCGGATGTACAATCGGCGGGGCCATCCTCCATTATCAGTAAATTCATCTCGACAAAGCCCCCAACCTGCCCAGTTTTTTCGGGTTTGCTCATCTACTGCTGAGTCGTTCTGTAAGAACCAGATTAACCCTTGGGTAAAATCTTTATGATACTGCACTATACTATCCTGTGTGGCGTAGTCTCCGTCAGGATACTGCCAGTTTTCGCCGTAAAGGTTCGCCGATAAATCGTGCCAACTGCCTAGGTCGGTTTTGCCATTGGGTCGCCTCACTCGGGGATGAAATAGCCTTCCGCCTTGCCGAAGGTACCGGCGATAGATTTCGTAGGTAAAAGGGTCGTAATTGACTGGTTTTGTAATCGGGATGCGATTGTCTTCCTCTTGGGTCAGAACTAAACGAAAGCAAAAACCCTGAATATACTTACTAGGGTCGCCGTATTCACCCAATTCGCCCGCTTGGATAGTTGGAATTAAACTACTGGACGAGTCACCCGGTACCATGTAGGGATCTACTTGTATCTCAAACTGGCGGTAGGTATTTTCTACTTGGATACCGTTTTTGGTTTCACCGTAGGCTTGGTTACCTTCCCGAATAGTTTCGGTAGTTATTCCCGCCAAATGTAGTAAATGTCCTTCCACTGAGGCGTCGATAAATACTTTGGCAGCTACCTCCTGACCGTTTTCTAACGTAATACCTTGAATTCTAGAACCCTGCTTACGTACTCCGTTTTCTTCTTTAATGCGAGTATTTCGAATGATACGAATATTCTTTTCTTGAGCTAAAAACTGTTCAATAATTTCTTCGGCCACTGAGGGTTCGTAGCGAGAGTGCCAGCCGTACTGGTCGAAAGCGGGCTTACGACCGTAGTAATCTTCAATTGCGGTGTATACCTCTCGGGCAATACCGCCAATAACCACCGAACTACCGAAGCGAATATCCTTAGCAATACCTTCTACCATCATGCCTCCGGGGTGCCCCGTAGGTTCAATCAGGATAATCGTTTTGCCCATACGTGCTGCTTGAATCGCCGCGGTGAACCCTGCTTCGCTTCCACTCAGAATACAGATGTCAGCTTGAATTTCTTGAGCGTTGGATTCCGCGAATCCCAAAAATATGAAGATGGTTAGCAGCAAGGCAGATTTTATCAGTTTACCTAGATGAGAGGTGGCAATAAAAACAGCCATATTATTTACGGAAAACTTTTTCAACTCTTTGAGAATAATTTGAGTGAATCCACTGGTAAAAATACGAAATCATTGTTCGCTTCCCGACTGACGAGGGTAAAAGTGTAGATACAAATCACTGCCGATCTGACTTTCGCTCAAGGTATAGTATCCGGAACCATCAGGAGCAAACCCGACCGCTTCGCCCTGCGGTTCGACCGTGTAGGGCAGCGTGTCAGCAGGCGAGATAATCCACTCAGCAAAAGAAAGAGATGAATCTGGTCTGTTCCGATAGAACACCTGTTGATAGGTTTTTAGTAAAAGC
>CAKZPJ010000385.1 GCA_937138955.1 uncultured Flammeovirgaceae bacterium
TGGCATTTTGGCCCGCCATGTACCAGGCAATAAGTGCCGCCAATGCGGCTATTGCCGGAGGAGAGTCTATTATCAATGATAGTAATCGTGGAAGAGTAACTCCCCTCATTGCTGAAGCCCGGTTTATGCGAGCCTACTGCTATTTTCACTTAGTACAGCTATTCGGCGATATTCCCTACATAGACTTCTTTATTGAGAATCCAGATGAGGGAGTTGAAATCTCTAAAACTCCCGCTAACGAAGTGTGGGACGGAATTATTACCGATCTGGATTTTGCCAAAGACAACCTACCAGAAAAAAGCGATATTCGTTCTCGCCCTTCCCAGGGTTCGGCAGCGGCTTACTTAGCTCTATCGCATCTAACGCTGGGTGATTTTCAGGAAGCGTATAGCGAGGCAAAGTACGTCATTGATAACAGCGGCACCTTTGGCTACGCGCTGGACAGTGATTTTCAGGACTTATTTGATGCGACCAAAGCTGATAATCTACAGGGAGCTATTTTCACGCTGGACTTTTTAGGGCAGATGGATGCTTACCCCATTGAACGGGATGTGCTTCCGGCACTAACGGGTATGAGGGGCCGAGACAACATAGAAGGTTGGAGCGTAGCGGTACCTACGATGGCTGTTTATGAAGATTGGGATGATCGTGACTATCGTAAATGGGTAAGTTTTGATACTGCCACTATGATCAACGGGGAAATGCAGTCGTTTGAGATGTTCGGTAATCCAGATGCCCGACGCCCCCACTGTGCTAAGTATTTCCGCTTCCCAGGTACCGCTGGCACTAGCAACTACGATTCTGATCACAACTACAGTCAGATCCGTTACGCTGAAGTACTACTTATTGCCGCTGAAGCTCTGAACGAAATAAATGGTGGGCCTAACGCCGAAGCTGAAGGGTACGTCAATCAGGTACGTGCCCGAGCTCGGAATGCCGCCGGTGTCATGAATGATTTTCCTGCCGATGTCACTCCCGGCCAGAATCAAGCAGAGTTTCTTAATACGGTGCTAGAGGAGCGTCGGCTAGAACTAGCTTTTGAGGCTAAACGCTGGTATGATATTAAACGGCGTCAGTTGGGTACTGAACTATTTACCGGCTCTAGTTCATTTGAACCCCATCCGAACTTTGATCCTGGTCGTGATTATTTATTACCACTACCGGGCAATCAGCTGCTTCAGAGCCCTAATTTAGCTCCTCAGAACCCTGGTTATTAGTTTAAATGTGATATTTGCGGGTCAAAAGCTCGTTCAAACTCCAATGTGGTTTTTCATTTTTTTTGAATACTTCATTGGAGTTTTATCTTACCGAAATTTTATTCAATGTTGTGATATGAGGAGAACATGCCATTTTTTTCTGTCAGTCATCCTGGTTCTAACCGTAGGTTCGGTTATAAAAGCCCAGTCACCTAATATCGTATTGATCGTTGCTGATGATCAGGGCTACCACGATTTGGGCGCCTACGGAAGTAAAGACGTCTTTACTCCTCACTTGGATCAACTAGCCGCTGAAGGAGTACGACTGACGAATTTCTACGTGACCAGCTCCATCTGTACCCCTTCGCGTAGTGGCTTACTTACCGGTCGCTATCCGCAGCGTAATGGCACCTACGAACTTTTCCGCAACGACATGGTGGATATGGGACATCAGTACACTGAGCAAGAGTATAGTATTTCGCCCGAACGGGTGCTGGGCACTGACCTGCGGGAAGTGTTTCTTTCCGAATTACTTCAGCAAGCAGGCTATACGAATGGTATTTTCGGAAAGTGGGATTTGGGTCAACTCAAACGCTATTTACCGCTACAGCAGGGCTTTAATGATTTCTACGGTTTTGTCAATACCGGCATTGATTATTATACGCACGAACGCTATGGTGTGCCATCGATGTTTTCGGGCAACGA
>CAKZPJ010000386.1 GCA_937138955.1 uncultured Flammeovirgaceae bacterium
TGTCGTGTCCAAATTTGTTACCATCGGCTCCGTACACTTTAATGTTGTTTACCGGACGGGGTTGTTCCGATTGGTGAATACGCTGGATTTGCCGTACTCCATTGTCCCAATGTAGTTGCCCTTTGTTATGGTTATTCTGCGAAATATCTACAAATGCGTAAGTTTCAGGATGATCGATGGTAGAACGATGGGCCACGTGATCCAAATCCCAAGGGTCCCACATTTCGGTGGTGTACACAGTTTTATCGTATTCCTCCTTCGCTATGCTCTTGATATATTCTGACCAGAAAGCTCCCCAGTCAGCAGTAACTGAGGTTTCATTATCCATGCAGTACAGAACGTGATTGTATTCCAAGGAATAACTCAATAATTTATCAACGTACGCTTGCTGGTATTCCAGTACTTTAAACAAGCTCATTTGTGAAGGTATCGAGCGGAAAAAATTATTTTCGGTATAGATCGGATGGGTAGCAACTACCGTATCTAGTTTAGATCGCTGAACATCGTAGTTTACATTATTTTTAGGGTTGAAGGGGTTCACCTCCCAGTTATCGCGGTAGAAGTCAAAGGTAGCCCAAAGCTCAAGTTGTACTACAACATCTCTCTCAGCAGTTTCTTTTAAGAAGTTCTCAAAGCGACTCCAATACTTCTCATTCCACTGATCCAGATTATAGCTTCCTCCGTCAGTTTTAGCAAAAGCCCATTCGTTACCTTCATCGCGGCTCGACATGGTACACCGGACGTAGTTCCCTCCAGAGGCTTGAAGTTGGTCTAGATGCGTGGCCAACCCATCAATCTGAAAAAGATTATCTTCAACCGAGCCTCCTAATAGAAGTGTTGGTTTACCATTGAACGCCCAGAACTGGGGATGCTCTTCGCTAATTGATATACCTGATTTGGTAATCGTTTGACTGAACCCACTTAGTACCCACAACAGATTCATAAATAAAAAGGGTAGTCGCATAGTACTCTTATTGATCTTTTGGTTGAACCCACAATGTAACTAAATTGAATGAGCAATCTGGGAAGTCAATCTAAATCTGCACGAAGTTATTAGTAGCTAAGGTGTGCACTCGTTACTTATTATCCTCTTTCTGGTCACTGTCTGAATGCTACTCCTATCAATCAGCAGATATACTACAGATTTCTTAATTCATCAAGCACATAGATAATCCTTGAATAATTCAGTTAATTTTAACGGTGCTAATTTTCCTAAAATACTTGCCGATAATAGCCTCAGAAAGTTAATATCAAAAGTTATTGCTTATAAACTTGTTATATTGGCGCACAGAAGTATTAAAATAATTCTTATGAAATTAACGCACCTTTATTTAGTGGCGACAGTGGTTGGATTTGTACTGCCTTACTACCAACTGTTTCAGTTCATTACCGAAAATGGTTGGGGATTGATGGAATATATTGGGCAGTTATTTGCTAATCATGCTTCCAGTATGGGAACTATTGATTTGCTTATATCTTCTGCTGTCTTCTGGCTTTTTCTGTACCACGAGGGAAATCGGCTGAGTATTACCAAGCGTTGGATTTACGTACTTATCCACCTTTTCATTGGATTATCGGCAGCCTTACCATTGTTCTTGTATATGCGAGAGCGGAAACTATCGGCGAGAGAAGTACCTACCCTAGCCGGATGAAATCGCTCTGGTTTACCAAAAGCTCATGTTCTAGATAAAAAAAAAGAGCATGAGGAATATTCCCCATGCTCTTCGCATTTTATAGAAAAATGAATAGTTGTTATCCTTCTTCTGCTTCCACTGTTTCTACCACATTAATGGTTAAGGTGCAAAATTCACCTTGATCAGAGAAACCACCGCAGTAGTCAGCGGAAGGTGTTCCTAGCTCCCTGATTTCTCCGGTTTGATTGGCATCAATGCGATACTCATACGTTAGAGTAAACGCATCGCCATCGGTCAAATCAGCTACCTGTATACCGAAAAAGCCTACCGCATCTTGCGGGGTAAGATTAACGGTTACTGGGAAATCAGACGGCTGATAACTAGCAAATACTATTGGATCACCTTCATTTCCAGAATAATCGATGAACATAGTAAAATCTACCAATGCAGAAGTAGGTCCTTCACGATCTTGAAAGAAACGATGTCCATCGGCAGCACCATCAAAATCCTCAATATCAAGAACAAAATCATACACTGAATTACCTAAATCGGTAAGCACAAAAGGATCATCTTCGTTTATCTTAGCGTCGGTACCATCAGTGGTAGTAGCTAGAGGAATTACCGGAGTTATCCAATCGGGCTGACGGACAACATCTTCGTCGCGGCAGCCTACGAAAGCTACCATTGTTACTAATAAACTTGCTATATAAATTCTTTTCATGACTTTCATTAGTTATTGGTTACCATCAAAACGAGCCGGATAAGGCTTAGTATCCCAGAATACCGGACTAGAACGCCAATCAAGATCGGCCGGACGCGGTGCGTTAGTATTAGTATTCACCTCATCTTGCGGTAGCGGCAAACGACGAGGGTACCGGTTTACCGGAATAATCGACATGGCCTGTACATTGTTCTTCGCTACTGGTACAAATGGATACTTGGTACGTCGGATGTTATTATACGACTCAATGGGGTTACCAAAGTTAGCTAAGTGAAACTGGCTGATAATTACATCTAGCTGAGCTTCTTCTAAACTAGGGTAGTTGCCACCGGCTGTTGCATTATCATAAAGCTCCAGAATACGATTCACATAAGCAGCAATTTGCTCATCACTTGGCTCGTACGTAGCATCATAATTAGTAGCATTGGCCTGGCCAAAAGCAATCACTTTATTGATTGACTGCTCCGTACCTTCTTGCAATAACGTGCGAGGATCACCATCAGCACCATAAAGAAGAGCTGCTTCCGCCAGATAGAATTTCGTCATGTAGCTAGTAAGCATAGGTACAATACCTGCTCCGGTACCGTCGCTCTGCCCTACCGTTGTAAACGAGTTATCATCAAACAGGCCAGCAATTGGGTACACCCCAAAAGTAGTTCGGGAATTACCATCGTTCGGAATACCAGTTCCATCACCATGATCGCGTCCGGTATAACCGTCACCTACGTAACCAACCGCGCAAGTTCCGGTCCAAGAAGCAGGATTATCAGGGCGAGCACCAAAGCCAAAGCAAGGGAAGTCATCAGCTACTACTTGATTATCCGCCAGAGCATCGGTAAACTCGCTGATTTGACGATAGAAGTAATAGCGAATACGAGGATCTACCACTCCGTATTCATTCTTCATTCGGTTCATCATGAAGTTACTCATGTAGTAGGTCTTAGCACCTTGATATTCTATCTGATGCCATCGGTGTCGGTTTTCCGGGGCTAATCCAGCTCCGTATTGTAACTGAAAATCTTGGGTGTATTCTTCAATGAGCTGTCCGCTCTGAGCCAGTTGGTTAATAGCGGCTACAGCCTCTCCTCGCCGACTATCCAACATCGCTAGGTTGATATACATTTTTAGCTTCAGAGTATTCCCCATGCGTACCCAGCTATCTACATCACCTGCGTAGATAATATCGGTAGATGGAGTAATCGCATCATCGGACAGACCTTGTAGCGTTCCTATAGCCTCGTCAATCAAAGCAAGTACACTATTGTAAACCTCTTCACCACCTTGAAACTGAGGGTTATCCGGCCCTTCGGCTCCAGCTACTGCCTCGTTAAATGGCGCTGTACCCCACATATCAATAATGACCGCGTATGCATACGCTTTATGGAGTTTGGCAATAGCCGCGTAAGAAGGAAGTTCCTGTTCACCTGCATCAGCTATAATCTGTTCTATGTTTACCAAAGAGGTAGTGAAAAGATCATTCCAGGCATTATTAAAGTTAGAACCAGTAAACTGGTACTGACTGTCAGTACTTTCAGCATTCTGACCAATCGTCTGTACGTCGCCCAAACGACTGTTTTCGTGAATAAGCGGCTGAACCATTCCTATTTGAGCCGCCGGAATTAACAAGTCAAGATCAGGGTTAGTCGGATTGTTTGGATCGGTATTTACGTCCAACCATTCGTCTCCGCATGATGAGGCTGCGAACAGCAATACCATCACACTTATTATTGAAATAATATGTTTCATAATTACTATATTCTTTACTGATTAGAACGTAAGGGATAAATTCACTCCGTAGCGTCGGGTGGTAGGTATCCCCATAAAATCAAATCCCTGAGCCGCTCCCGACACATCGCCAGCTCCTAAGCCACTTACTTCAGGATCAAAGTCTAACTCTTTAGGAAAGTTAGGCGCATTGTACCATAGGTTTCTTCCAGAGAGGGTAATACGAGCACTTCCAAACGGAGTTTTATCTAAGAATGATTGCGATAAACGATAGCTTAATGACACTTCGCGCAGACGAATGGTAGTGCGGTCGTAGACTGATACCCAATCAGCACCACCCGCGGCCCATCCATCAAAGAAATGCTCGAGATCAAAGATTACCTCGCGCCCCTCTTTTTTTAGCGTTTCGATCGAGTCGGCAATCATGCGCAAGTTTTCCTCCGGATCGGTGCGCAGGACCTTGTCGACGTGTGCCTTCCAGGTCTTGCCTACAACTACAACTCCTTTTGTTTCGGCATCGAGCAATGC
>CAKZPJ010000387.1 GCA_937138955.1 uncultured Flammeovirgaceae bacterium
TTGATTATTATACGCACGAACGCTATGGTGTGCCATCGATGTTTTCGGGCAACGAGCCTACCACGGCTGACAGTGGCACCTACAGCACGTATCTGTTTGAGCGGGAAGCCCTGGCGTTTCTCGACGAAAACCGGGATCGCCCGTTTTTTCTCTACCTTCCCTTCAATGCTCCTCATAGCGCGTCTAATCTGGATCCGGAAATCCGTGGTTCGGTGCAGGCCCCAACGGAATATCTAAACCGTTACCCGGAAGCAACCAATCGTGAGGAGGCTCGGCAAAGAGGTTACCGCGCCGCCGTTACATGTATGGATGCTAGCATCGGTAAAGTACTAGATCGTATTAAAGAGTACGGATTGGAAGAGAATACAATTGTGGTCTTTCTCTCGGATAACGGTGGCGGCCTAGGCGCAGATAACTCACCTTTTCGGGGAAAGAAGGGGCAATTCTACGAAGGTGGTATCCGGGTGCCCAGCATCATCAAATGGCCGGGTGCGGTAGAAGCAGGCTCCGTTAATAATCAGTTTCTATCTTCTCTGGAAATTATGCCAACACTACTAGCAGCGACCAACGTTTCGGTACCCGAATCTATCGTATTAGATGGGTTCAATATGTTATCAGTTCTGCAAGGGGAGAACGAGTCTAGCCGACAGGAAATGTATTGGGAGCTACGGGGCGACCAAGCCGCCCGCGTGGGCGAATGGAAATGGCTAAAAGACAAAGGAGGAGAACATTTATTCAACTTGGAAGAAGATGTTAAAGAAGAAAACGACTTAAGTATTGACCGCCCTGATAAACTAAAGATGATGCGGAAAAAGTTTGCCGACTGGCAGAAAGAAATGCAGAAGGCCGAACCACGCGGCCCGTTTAAAGATTTCTGATCACTATACCTAGCACACTCTAAGTCGTATTCCAATAGGAAATCCAGTATACAGCACACTACCAAATTTTGCGCTATTCAAAACAGTGTCAAAATTTCAATATATCACTTTCCTTGTTCTGCGGTTTGCTTTATGAATTTGGAAGAGTCGCCATCTTGTAGAATATCAAAATCGGTAATATCTCCGGTTGAGCTCACATTGAAGTGCATTTTCATATCACTTACCTTGGTGAAAAACTTGTTCTTTTCGTAAGGAAATATCTCAAATTTAGACTGACCCGTTCCTTGGCCATATAATCTTTCCCCTTCCCTAAATATTTTAACAGAGAATCGCTCATCGATTTTATATTCACCGGTATATCTGTCTAGCTCTTTATTTTTCATACTGATCATCGTCACTTCTTGCATCGGCGGTTGTTCTTCAAAGGGTATATGAAACCCTTCTTTTGACGTTTCCACTTCGTACAGACCTTCTATACCCGTGACAAATAGTGTACTTTTATACGAACCTCTACCAAAAGAAACATTGGTCACCCATTTAGGAAACCGATGTTCGTCTATTAAATCACCTTCAGGAGAATATACTGCGATCTTGGTATCAAGAAATAAGGATACGTAGATATTGCCTTCAGAATCTACGGTCATACCATCTCCAATACCTTTGCCAAAATCGGCCAATTCTTTCTCGTAGGTGATACCACCGTCTTCTTTTATTGAATAGGCCAAAAGTTTTCCGCTAAAATCCGTTCTATCGCCCTGGTAATTTTCTGACACATCTCCATTGAATGTATTATCTGCCGTAGATATGTATAAAGTAGTTTGGTCTGGTGAAATAGCAATACCATTTGGCTTACGGATATTGGCAATTACTAAACTGACTACCCCCGAAGTATCAACTTTATACACTCCATGCACTGGTTGATTCATAGGTTCTATCCCAAGCATTTTGGGATCGGTAAAATAGATATTCCCGAGCTTGTCAATTACCAGGTCATTAGGTGAATTGTATCTCCTACCTTCAAATTCCCAAGTGACCACCTTAGTGATCCCAGTTTGCATATCGGTTCTGGTTATTCTCTGACCTCCTTGATTATCTGCCTCGCATACAACCAGCCTTCCCTTACTGTCAAAAGCAAGGCCGACGGAGCTCCCGCTTGGTGACCTGAACACCTCGGTTTTTCCGACCTCAGGATCGTATCTCCAGATAAGGCCGGTGTAGCCCGCTTCATAATTCCTTATCAATATATCGGAGAAATATACTTTCCCATCGGATGCCACTGCCACTCCTTCGGTGAATTGCCCAATCCCTCCAGCAAAAACTAACTTATAGGGATCTTCTTCTTGAAATATCTTACCACTTTCCTGGGCACAAACAAATGATGGCCATAAAAGCACAGCAAGTACTAGTTTTATAAGATGTCTCTGCATTTTTGTTCAATAGTTTTGATCCTGTATGAAAAGGTTTTTAGCTATTTATCAACTCAAGGCTTCACGTTCCATATCTGGCGGGCTATTTTCCAGGTACTATCTTCCTTACGCAGTAGCCATACCGGTCGGAAAGCCATATTCATGGATTCTGATCCATCTTTGGGTTGCAGGATTACACTGGCTTTTCCTACTACATAAGCGAAATCGCTGGTAACTACTTCTATCTCTTCCGCAATTACAGTGGGATTTATTGTAAACTGCTGAAACCTGTTCGTAATCTCGCCCTCAATTTCTTGTGTGCCGCGAAAGTCGGGAGCGTCCGGTGGCATCCACAGCGCATCTTCGGTAAACATACTGGCGTATTGCGCCCCGTCACTGGATTTTACATTGGCCGGATACGTTTCTTCAACTAATCTCTTAATTGACTGCACGTCTTGGTTGAGCGTCTCTTTTCGTTCAACTGAATCTGTAATCATAATAAAATAGGGTTGTAATAGTGTTGAGAATTAATTGCGTTTAGAAATAAAGCCTTGTCCTAATTTGGCTCAACAAAGCTGCTCGGAGGCAATGAGCCAGCGGTCTTCCCGCTTGATCATCGTATTCATAATATGGCTGGATTGGGTAGCTCTGTCGGGCATAGTAACCACGGCGTATCCCCAGACGACTGCGGTATCGGGAGAAAGGAACTCAATACCGTTGAAGTTATGGACGACTTGGGTGTCCTTCCATACACTATCCATATTTACTCTGAATGCTTCCCGCAGAGCTTCTTTACCGATAAGCTCTACTGAGCCCCAGGCAAAGATGGCTCGCTCGTACATAGGCACAAGCATGGTGTCGATGTCACTTTTGATAAAAGCTGCTTCAAATTTCCGAAATACATCCCAGATGGCTTCTTCGTCTTTGATACGAGCGGGAGAGGAGGTAGAAGTAGTAGTACTCATTATTAGTATAGTTAGTTAGGTTTATTACAGTTTGATGGAAATTTAGGCGGAATGAACCATAAAGTATAGGAAAAAACGGACATGGGATAATTTAGATGAGTTCAAACCTCTAGTTCTACTGCAATTGTCGGCCGATTTATCTGAATAATCTTTTTATTCTCTACTTTGGTGCGCCAGTGTATGGCATCAATGAGCCGGTTATGCTGAAGTAAGAATTCTGAAGGTCTTTTTCCGGTAAACTCCATAAATTCGGCATCAAAGTGCGAATGGTCGTAGTACCCCGCTCGGTAGGCAATCTCCGATAATGTTTTAAACTGCCGATGAGTAATCATTGCCAATACCCGATTAAAGCGAACCGTCTTTTGGAACGTTTTGGGCCCAATACCCATA
>CAKZPJ010000388.1 GCA_937138955.1 uncultured Flammeovirgaceae bacterium
TGCTTTAGAAACAAGGCGGAATTTTCGGAGTGAGACTGCTGCTCAACGTTAGATAGGTGCTGCTTACGAAAGCGATAAATAGCTTTTAGAAAACGCTCAAAGCTCACTGGCTTTATTAGATAATCTATCACGTCCAGATCAAAAGCCTGTACGGCGTAGTCGCGATGAGCTGTAATTAAGATTGCTTGGGGAGCTGATTCGTAGGTTTTTAGCAGTGAGATACTATCCCATTCGGGCATTTCAATATCTATTAAAAGCAAATATGATGCTTTCTTTTTCTAACTCTTCAGCTACCCCCCAAGCATCTCGGCAGATAGCTACTACCTCCAGAAAGGGAACCCGCTGAGTATAATCTGTAATAAGCTGCCGGGCATACGGCTCATCATCCGCAATCAGACATTTGATGGTAGGCATAGGCGGGAAAGGTTAAATAAACGGTAAACGACTCCTGAAGGTCGTGAAGTAATAATCGATAATTATCGGAATAAAGATAGTCAAGCTGTTGCTGAATGTTGGGTAGACCAATCCCTCGAGTCACTACATTCTTGGCTGATTTTGTTTGCGAGTTTTTTACGATAATCTCCAGTTTTTCGCCTTCAACCTTAACCTGCACCCGAATGAATGCCGATCCCCGAGTTTGCTTCAACCCATGTTTAAAGCTGTGTTCTACCAGCGTAATCAACAGTAACGGAGGAAACTTCCAGGTTTCCAACGCTTCATCGGTAGTAATTTCTAACTGTAACCGATCCTGGTAGCGTAGCGATTCCAAATAGGCGAAATCGCGCATGCGCTCGCATTCTTCCGCCAGACTCACCCACGTCTCTTTTCCCTGCTGCAAAACATAATCGAGTAGCTGGCTGAGTTTCAGTACTACCTCCGGAGCCTGGTTAGATTTATTGAGCGTAAGATAGTACAGGTTATTGAGGGTGTTGAACAGAAAGTGTGGATGCAACTAGGTCTTGAGAAAGCGAAATTCAGCTTGACTTTTCTCCTGCAAGGCCATCAGATACTTGCGCTGCATGGAGTGCCACTGCTCGGTTACGCTGATAGCAACAAACAGAATAATGAAAAAGTGAACTATGCCGATAAACGAAGTAATGTTACGAATTGGAGTTAGCAAGTTGCCATAATCAAAATTAGCTAAACCGATCAGGCTGGTAATGATCACCATCAGGGACGCGTAAACTGAGCCAATGAAGGTGTAGAGAAGATAGAGGGAGAAAATGACAAATTTCTCCTGAAGCAAGTAGCGAGGAATAAGATAGCGGGAAATAAAATAAGCCGCAGCGGCCACCACTGGTAAGTACAACAGGCTGATGATGACGCCCTCCGCATACCGTTGCTCCTCGTGTCCGAGGTAATAAATACTGAATAGCAACAGCAGTATCCAGAAAATAATCTGGATTAAAACATACGGAGTACGTCTGGCAATCATACTCCCAAAATACCACTTTTCGGCTGGTTGTGCCGAAACCGTCGCTACCTAACCGGGTAGTGTAGTCAGAATACCTTCCAGACCGAAGAATGAGAGTTAGCTACGATTCTAAGTAGTTTCTCTTCCGCTTTTGGGTGTTCGCCTATGTTTCTTTAGAAGTTAGAAGCTGTTTGAGTTATATTTTTTGATTTATTAGGAGAGATTTTTTTGTCA
>CAKZPJ010000389.1 GCA_937138955.1 uncultured Flammeovirgaceae bacterium
AACTACGATCTGGCGACCAATAGCCGAGATGATATTATTATGGCCACTGGTCGGTCGGATCATCCCAATCAGGTAAATAACGTGCTAGGGTTTCCGTATATTTTCCGGGGCGCATTGGATGTACGGGCTACCGCGATTAATGAGGAAATGAAGATGGCAGCGGTAAAAGCCCTAGCGAAGCTAGCCAAAGAACCTACCCCTGAGATTGTCAACAAAGCCTACAGCAGCGATAAAATCATCTTCGGAAAAGAGTATCTTATTCCTAAACCGCTCGATCCTCGGCTGATCACGAGCATCTCTCCGGCAGTAGCTAAGGCCGCTATGAAAACTGGGGTGGCTCGTACTACCATTCATAACTGGGAGCAGTACGATATAGAACTACAGCATCGTCTAGGCATCGATCAGAAGTTGATGTCACAAATCATTTCCAAAGCCAAGAAAGAGCCGAAGCGGGTAGTATTTGCCGAGACTGAGAATATTAAAATTCTGAAAGCAGCCCAGATTCTTCAGGATGAACAGATTGCCATTCCTATTTTATTAGGAAACCACAATAAAATAGAAGCCCTCGTTGAGGAGCACCAATTAGAGCTTTCCTCTTGTAAGATTATTGATCCGTACGTAGAGCAAGAACACCGGGAAATATACGGAGACAAGCTATACGAAAAGCGAAAACGAAAAGGAGTTACTCAGCAAGAAGCTCGCAATGTAATGCGCTCGCGTAACTACTACGGAACAGCCATGGTAGAAAAGGGCGATGCTGATGCTTTCCTCTCTGGTCTCACCAGCGATTACCCCAAAACGGTGCGTCCGGCCCTACAGGTTATTGGAATGAGCAATGAGGTGAAGCGGGTAGCGGGGATGTACATTATTCTAAATAAGAAAGGCCCGTTCTTTTTTGCTGATACTACGGTAAATGTCAATCCTACTGTTGAAGAATTAGTGGACATTATCGGACTGACGGCCTCTTCGGTTCGCTCGTTTGGTATTACGCCTCGGGTGGCGGTGCTTTCGTATTCTAATTTTGGTTCTAGTAAAGGGGAAGTTCCTGAGAAAACTGCTCGAGCGGTAAAGTTAGCCCAAGAACGATGGCCCGACTTAATTATTGATGGAGATATTCAGGCAAACACCGCGCTTAATGTGGAGTTGCAACAGCAAAGCTATCCATTTAGCCGCCTCGCCGAACAAGGAGCTAATACCCTGATTTTTCCGGATTTAACTTCGGGAAATATTGCCTATAAGTTACTGATGGAAATTGGCAGTGCCGAAGCCATTGGTCCTATTCTTCTGGGGATGAACAAACCGGTTCATGTCTTACAGCAAGGAAGTAATGTCCGTGAGATCATCAACATGGTGGCTATTGCGGTAGTGGATGCCCAAGCCCAGCAGACTATTAAGTTATAAGGCGATAGAATCAATCCATCAATATGCTAAAAAAGATCAGCCCCAAATGTTAAGTTTATGCTTAACAGTCGGGGTTGATTTATTAAACCTTATCTTAATGAACTCTACTCTGCTATCAAAGTATACTGGGGAGTTGGGTTCAGAGGGCAAAAGTATACGTATTCTCCTTCCTCTAATGTTACCTCCTGAGAAGCTGCCATTTCGCCATCGGTAATAGTTTTTGCCAAATAAGCTTCGGGAACGTGATGTTCTTGCTCGGTCTGTCCTTTAGGAGCAATCACGAATCCTACTTCGTGATCTACCCCACTGTTGGTTACTTCAAATACGTATGTTTCACCGGCTTTCAAATTAAGCTCTTGCTGGGTAAACTCACCCGTAGTTTGATCTAGTTTAACAATTTCTTGCGCTTGAAGGCTTTGGCTGAACAATCCTCCAGCTACGAATGCGAATATGAATAGTACTCTTTTCATCTTATTATCTTTTGTATAGTTTAAAAATGGAATATAGATAGATTGGAATATCTAGATAGCGGCAGCTTCTTCTAAAGCGGGTGCAGCCGGAAAATCTACTGGAACTTGAGTAGCTCCGTGAATAAAGTTGCTGATAATTTTGTCACCAATTACCACGATCACATCAATTAGATTGGCTTTGGTGTAACCCGCAGCGAAGAAATTATCTAGAGCTTCAGCACTAGGCTTACTTCGGTTAATGGTGATATCCTTAGTGAATTTTGCTAAGACATCTGTTTTCTCATCAAACGAGGCTTCTCCGCTTCTGATTTCTAAGATTTGCTCATCGCTAAAGCCGTTCATTTTTCCTAAAGCAGTATGAGCAGCTAAGCAATACTGGCATTCGTTTATCTGAGAAACAACTAGATTAATCACTTCTCGCTCTTTTGCTTTCAGCGTGCTTTTACGGTTCTGGAGGGTTAAGTAATCGCCCAGAGCAGTATCGTTATGTGCGTAAGTAGCGTATAAATTGGGGACAAAACCCAATCCTTTTTTCAATTGATCAAATATGGCTTGGTTATTTTCTGATACTTGGTCGCGAGTAGGAACTTCAAATGTAACTGACATGATTTTATTTGTTTGTAAGTGTAAAATCGGTTTGTAAAAATTTTAAATACAATAGGTTTTACGGGCAGGTTAGCCCTAAGTAATTGACAATTCTTCCCGTTGTATTGGCGATTTTACCTTTATTAATCAGTAAGCACCTGATTTTTTCCTTTAAACTGCTGAGGGGTTTGGCCTACCACCCGCTTAAAGAGGCGATGCAGCGAGCCCACGTCATTGAATCCTAGCTCATGGGCAATCTCTTTGGTACTCTTGCTGGTGTAGAGTAGTTGCCTTTTTGCCTCCAGCACAATCCGTTCGTGAATAATTTGTAGGGGAGATTTTTGCTGGTACTTGGCAAAAAGATTAGATAGGGTTTTGGGAGATTTAAAGAGCAGATCGGCATAGTCCTGCACGTACCGCTTCTCTTTGTAGTGCATATCCACCAACACGTTGAATTTGCGGATCGTATCGCGTTGTCCCTCCGGCAGATCAGGGTAGGCCGACTGATCATTAGTTAGGCGA
>CAKZPJ010000390.1 GCA_937138955.1 uncultured Flammeovirgaceae bacterium
TTACTTTGAAGAAACGGGAGAGCTTGACTCGGCCATTAGTCGCTACGAACAAAGCATTGCTTTAGGGCAAGAACTCGATGCTGAGTATCAGGATGAGGTTACAGAACTAAAAATTGAACAATTACGAGAGAATCTGCAAGAGCAAATTTTGGCTAAACAGCGAGCTGAAGAAGCAGCCAGAGCGATGCCCGCAGTCACCTTTACTGAAGTAGAAGATACGTACAAACAGGGAAAAGAGTATACTATAAACCTGAGTGGAAGTAGTCCCGACCCGCTTATGCTTCAACTTTACCAGAATGATGAATACATCAGTACCCTAAAACCTAACCTAGTCAGCAGCTCTTACACCTGGAATGTGCCTAAAACAGTGCAAAAGGGTAGCGATTATCAGCTCTTTTTAAAGAAGCCGGATGTCCAGACCGGAATAAAGAGTGGCACATTCAGCATCAAGCGCAAAACGCCGCTTGGACTTTACATTGGTGCTTCGGTAGGAGTGGGAGCTGCCCTGTACTTTATACTCAGACCTCAGGATAGTGCTATTCCTGATTTCAATCAAAACCCAAACGAGGCTCCTTAGGCTGATTAAATAAATTACTATGAAGAAGACATCTAACCTGACTTATATAATTCTTTTGGTATTAGCTTTATTACCTATTATCAGCCATGCCCAGGAGATTGAACGTACTGAATGGGATTTTGAAAATGAGGAGGGCGATCAAGAGGACGAAGTTACTGGGGTGGTTACCGATAGCCAAGGTAATGTCTACATCACTGGCTGGTTTCGTGGTACTATTAATCTTGATCCCGAAGGTTCATCTGCTGGTCGTATAGTTTCGGCAAACAATAGCGTAGATATGTTTGTCGCTAAGTACGACTCTGAAGGAAATTTTTTGCGAGCTACACCTTGGGATGTTGATGGATTAGAAGATAAGGCTAACGACATTGCCTTGAGCAATGATGAAACATTAGTTTATATTGTAGGGTATGGGCAGGTAGTTGTCGGTGATAATGATGTACACGTCGCTTCTTTTTTAGCCTCTAATCTACAGTTTCAAGGAAGTCTGGGATCAGTCTCAGGTGAGGATGAGCAAGGGGGGAGTATTAGTGTTCATACCAATGGTGACGTCTATATTACTGGATATTTTCAAACATCATTTTCTATGGGTTCAGTCGTTAGCAATAGCACAGAAGGGCTATTCGTACTAGTACTCAGTGAAGGGTTAAACAATGTAATTCAAGGAAGTACTGCTACTGGCACAGGGAGAGTACGTAGTGGTGGGATTGATATAGATAATGAAGGAAATGCGTATATCACTGGCGAATTTAATAATACCCTTACTTTTCCAGGAATTGGCAATCGCTCGAGTGTCGGAGCGATTGATATTTTCTTTGCTAAATACAATGCTGACAATAATGATTTTGACCTAGCTATTCGAGTTGGCGGAAATAGCGATGATCGTTCTCGCAGTATAGCACTTGGTAATAATTCATTGTATATCACGGGAGATTTTAAAGGTACTACCAACTTCAATCCTAATGGTGGTGGCGCCAGTAATCTATCGGCTGTATCTGAGTACGATTTTTTTGTGGCTCGTTATACTTTATCAGGTGATTTTTTGAATGTATATCAAGTGGGAGGTGCGGGAAGTCGTAGCTTTGAGCAGGGAAATGATATATTTTTCCGGAACAATAAAATCTACGTCACTGGTCGGGTTACCGTCACGTCCAGAGATGAGGGCGATAACCGATTTTTCCAAGGAGGAGGAGGTAATAGCGAATCTGATGCTTTTCTAGCAATCTTCGATAGCAATATTAGCAGCCCTGAATTTGTGGAACGCTTCGGAAGTGCTGTTCTGGATTTTGGTATTTCAGTAACCGCTACTGATGACGAAACGGCGTACGTGGGTGGTTTTACCAACTGGGTCAGGTCTGATGATGGGGATTTAGTTAATAACACTAAAGATAGCTTCGTAGCAAAATTCGCTGAACCGGAAGAAGTGACTCCTGATGTGGAGCTAATAGTAAGCGATAAGCTAAGCGTTCAAAAACTAGATTCGATTACCATAGCCGGGCGTGATGCCAACATGGCTGACTTTGATTTAGATGGCGATATGGATTTGGCAGTAGTTTTCAAAATTGGCGAGCGAGTGCAATGGTACCGGAACAATTCCGGCACCTTTTCCGAGGGGATATCTATTGGTGGCGAAATAGACAGAGTGCGAACCCTGAGTAGTGCTGATTTTGATAGAACAAATGGTCCGGATATTGTGCTGGCCGATGATTCCGATGAAGAAAGTGAACTAAGAAGGTTTGCTAACTCAGGTAGTGGAAATCGGTTCGCTGGTTCAAATGAGATAACCGATGACTATGCCGGGAGTAGCGACGTTTATGCAGGAGATCTTAACCAAGATGGAAACCCTGATATTGTTTTAGCCAATTTTGAGACTGAAAATATTGTAATATTCTTAAACTTAGATAGCAGTTTTCCTGAACCAACTACGGAACTTACTACCGATGGTCATCCACGAATAGTAGAAGTAGGTGATTTTGATGGTGATGAATTGCCTGACCTAGTAGCGGTGCTGAAGGACGACTCAGAAACAGCTAACGACGAAGACCAAATAATTTGGTACAGAAATCAAGGGGAAGGTAACTTTGCAAATCCGCTGGTAATTGCTAATCGTAACCAAGTGGATAATCCTCGCGGAGCTGCTATTGCTGATTTTGATGGTGACAGAGATTTAGATGTGGTAGTAATATCAAATGATGGCGGAAACGTAACCATTATTCGCAATAACGGAGATGGAAGCTTTGCAGCTCCTCAGAATGTGGGCATAGCGGCTAAACCCTTTGCGGTTGATGCTACCGACCTGGATGGCGATGGAAATATTGATATTTTAGTGGGTTCGGAAAACGACGGGGGGGCTTCTGATGAGGGAACTCTTACGTGGTTCAAAAATAATGGGAGTGCTTCTTTTACGAAGGAGCTTCTAGTGACCGTTCCTAACGGACAACCTAATACTATTGTTACTGAAGATATCGATGATGATGGCGATCAGGATATCGTAGTAGCTTTTGAGGAAGATGGTGAATTTAATCTAGTTAGTGCCAACATACTATTATCGCTTACTAATAATATCCAAAACAACCCTCAACCTTTAATTACCGAACGTAGTTCCGACCAAGGTAATTTCGGTGATCTTGTTCAGCTTTATGGAGCCAATTACGGTTCGGTCGTCGGAACTGCTCGCGTGTTTTTTGGAGAGAACCCAGCAGTGGTCGAGAAAGTACTCGAAGAAGGTACCCAGCTTTGGGTGCGTGTACCCGATTTAGAGGATGATTTTTATGATATTGTTGTGCGATTACCTAATGGAAATATTGCGGTATCTCAGAATTTCTTGATAGGGGAAATTCCTACAGAAACCACTATCACTGAGGTTAGCCCATTGATTGACGTGGTAGCAGGTACTGAAGTTACTATTCAGGGGTTTGGTTTTGGAAGTAGTCCATCCGTAGAAATTAATGAAATTGAGGCAATAGTGAATGATGTGAACGATGAAGGGACTACCATCAAAATTACTATGCCAGATCTTCCGGAAGGAAACTACAATGTGAAAGTGACGACCAATGAAGGTGGTGAGGCTATTGCTGAAGATCAAATCTCAATCACTATCCCCGAAGAACCGCTACCAGAATTTACTGATCTAACCCCGCAGCAAGGAATCGCTGGTACCTCAGTAACAATCACCGGAAGCCGACTGAGCGATGTTAAGGTGGAGTTTGGTGATACAGAAGTTCTACTCGACGCCCAATCAGCTACTTCTATCGTCTTTACTGTGCCCAGTGGGTTTGCCAGTGACCAATCTTATTCTGTTAACTTAGTTTATGAAGAACGAGTTATTCCAGGAGGAACGTTCACCCTATTACCAGATGGAAATGGAAACGATATAACTAAACCAAGTATAAGCATTATCTCTCTTTCTTCAGCTACTTACGCTCCCGGTAACGACATTACTATTGATGTAGAGATACGAGATGAAGAGGGTGGAACAGGGGTAGATGAAACTTCTGTAGTTCTTAACTACCAAGAGCTGTTTACTAACGGAGTGGTTCAGACCAAAGCCATGACTCTTCAAAATGAGGGTATTTATCAGGCTACGCTTACTGACTCAGAATTGGCCAGCATCTTCAGTACTGAAGGAGCGGTTCTGGCAATATCGGCTAAAGGGGCTGATCGAGCCGATAATATAACAGAAACGGAGCTTAGAACAATTAATCGTGAAATTACTTCGCTTACCCTACGAGGAGTTTCAGCCATATCCGATCCCGATGAGCCTACTCAGGCAGATTACCAAATGATTGGAATTCCTCTCCAGTCTGAATCTGTAAGCAGTCAATTTGAAGAATTGGGCGATTTTAAGAGCGATAATACGGGAAACTGGACACTGTTTCGCTACAGTTCAGGTACTAATGAGTATCAAAAGTTTCAGAGTAGTAGTTTTAGCGATTTTAGGCCAGGGGTAGGGTATATGTTTGCCTACCGTAATTTTGAAGATGCTATTAGCCTCAGTGGGGAAACGGTAGTACTTACTGATAATACTTTTCCGATTACGATTAATCAAGAATTTACGCTAATTAGCAATCCCTATTTGTTTGATATTGATTGGGCCGAAGTTGTTCAGTATAACGTTAATCAAAATATTATTAGTGAAGGAGCAATTAAGGATGAATTATTAAAGTGGAAGCATGGTCAGGAATGGGTGCGGGGCGAAACGAGTCTACGTCCGTTTGAGGGAGCTTTCGTAGAATCGACAGGAATTACGGGATCGGTTACATTACAAATTCCAGTGAATACTGCCGCCCGGTTAAATTCCGGGGCAAAGAAAAATTCGTTTAATCAGGATTTAAGTTCCAGTGCGTGGTTGGTTCCCCTTACGCTGGAGTCAGACAATCATTCGTATAAATTGGCTGGCGTAGGTATGCATCCGAATGCTAAGATCAGCGGTGACCCATTTGATGCATTAACCCCACCTCGATTTATTGAGTATTTGGATATGAGTTTCTCAGTGCGGGAGGGTTTTAACCTTCCGTTTACCAAAGACGTGGTTCCCACCCAAAACTCTTTCGTTTGGAATTTTGAAGTCGCATCCACTGGAAATTCAGCCATCACACTGGCTTGGGATAATACTCAATTCGGTAACAGCGATTATCAATTAGTGATGCTTGATTTAGAAAGCTTGGTTAAAACTGATTTTCGTTCAGTCTCTAGCTACCGCTTCGCTACGAATGGAAATCGGAAGTTTCAACTGTTTTACGGAACCAGCCAGGATATAGAAGACGCCATGAAGCCTAATCAGTTTTCAGTAGGCACCCCTTACCCAAATCCTACTTCATCGTCATTGGCTATTCCAATATCAATACCTGAGACCGCTGGAAATGAGAATATACGCCTGAAGGTTTTTGATATTACTGGACAGCAGGTAACCGACCAATCGTATTTATTATCCGAAGGCTATCATGACCTACAGTGGGCAGGTACTGATGGGGACAATAAGCTGGTGCCCCCGGGTCTTTATATCTATCAGGTGCAGCAAAATCTGGAATCGACCTACAGCGGAAAATTTGTTGTCCGATAGCTTGAGAAATGAAGCTATTCTGTTTTCTTAATCTGGGAAGCTAGCAGATACAGTACCGCCATCCGAATGGCCACGCCGTTTTCAACCTGGTCTAAAATAATTGCTTGATCGGAGTCCGCTACATCGCTATTCAGTTCTACGCCTCGGTTAATGGGTCCAGGGTGCATAATCGTGATAGATTTCCCAAGACTATCCAGAAGCTTCTTATTTACGCCGTAGTATAAGGAGTATTCTCGCAAAGAAGGAAAGTACTTAACCTGCTGTCGCTCCAACTGAATTCGTAAAATGTTGGCAATATCGCACCACTCCAGAGCTTCGCGCAGGTCTAACGTAGCCTGAATGCCTAACTCGGTAATATACTTGGGAAGTAGCGTAGCCGGGCCACAAACCATAACTTCGGCTCCTAATTTTTGTAGAGCAAATATGTTCGAAAGAGCCACTCGCGAGTGCATAATATCACCTACAATAACAACTTTCTTTCCCGCTACTTGACCAAACCTCTCGTAAATAGAATAAGTGTCCAGTAAAGCTTGGGTCGGGTGTTCATGCGTGCCATCACCTGCGTTGACTATGTTAGCATCAATGTGGCGGGCTAAAAAGTGAGGAGCGCCTGGACTAGCGTGGCGCATTACCACCATATCGACCTTCATGGCCAAAATATTGTTGACTGTATCTAGCAAGGTTTCGCCTTTCTTTACCGAACTCGAGGAAGAAGAAAAGTTTACTACATCGGCTGAAAGTCGCTTTTCAGCCAGCTCAAAGGAAAGACGAGTACGAGTTGAATTTTCGAAGAATATGTTAGCAATGGTAACATCTCGAAGGGAAGGCACCTTCTTAATCGGGCGGTTTAGTACGTCTTTAAACTGATCGGCAGTAGAAAAAATAAGCTGAATTTCTTCGACGGATAAGTCTTTAATTCCTAATAAATGGGGACTGCGTAGTGTTTGCGTAGTAGTTTCAGTAGCCATTGGTTATGTTGTCGCTTTAGAAGTTATCCAAACTCCATCTTCTTCATTTTGCTCTTCCCACTCTACCAACACTCGCTGCGAGTCAATTGTATTCACAGCTCGGCCCACGTAGTCGGGTTCAATGGGTAGATGGCGAGTGTATTTGCGGTCGATAAGTACCATCAATTCTACCTTTCGCGGACGACCAAAAGTGACCATAGCGTCGAGCGCAGCCCGCACCGATCGGCCTGTGTAGAGTACATCATCAAGCAGAATCACATTCTTGTCTTCGACCAAGAATGGAACATCAGTCTTGTTTGGGGTAAGGGGGGAATCTCGTCGTCGAAAATCATCCCGGTGAAAAGTGGTATCCAGGTAGCCTTTATCAATTTCTTTATTCAGAATTTTCTTTAATCTGCGCTGAATGCGATTAGCAAAGTAGATGCCGCGAGGTTGTAAACCGAGCAAAACGGTTTCTTCAAAATTAGCATGATTCTCAATGAGCTGATGACACAAACGGTGCAGCATCACATCGAGTAGCTTAGCGTGAATAATACATTTACGGTCTGGCATTTGGTTAAACCCTTTACTGAGCAAGTTACTAGATTTTCAGGAACTGGGGAAAGAATAGATCAATTGTTCGATTGTTAAATTGCTGATTTGTTAGGAACAGTGGGCAGGGGGTATACTCCTTAATTTCCTTTAGTACTTTCTTCTTCCGTATTGCACCCGGCCCCTCGCTTCCAGCTCTCCGCCATTACTTAGGATGGTACGGCAAGCGGGTTTACTAGCGGATGCGTAAAACAATCAGCCGAGATTTTAAATGTATCTCCGGGTTGGGTCTCAATTTGATCGGCAAAGCTCGCGACTGAGGTGCCAAAGAAATGGACATGCACATCACCAGGCTGTCGGAAAAGTTCGTACTTAAAGTGATGGTATTCCAGGTTTTTCAGATTATGACTCATATGCTCTTCGCCAGTCAAAAATTCCTTTTCCCAGAGCACTTTATCATCTCTAATAATCTTACTATTTCCTTTAATTTTCTGCGGCAGATCGTCTAACATTAATTCTGGGCCGTAGGAGCATTTTCTTAGTTTAGAATGAGCCAAGTAGAGATAATTTATTTTCTCCATTTTGTGATCTGAAAATTCATTACCCAGTGAAAAACCGATTCGCTGCGGTTCACCATTATCGTCAATAATGTATAAACCAGCAATTTCTGGTTCTTCACCACCATCAAGAGCAAAGGGTGGTTGAGCAATGGACTGCTCCGGGGCTACCACCGATAGACCATTCCCCTTATAAAACCATTCCGGTTGCACTCCCGGATTTCCATTGGTCATTTGTCCATCTTTTAGTCCCATTTCAAACATCCGCATAGAGTCGGTCATCTCAGATTCTTCCTTTTGAGAGATATTGTGCATATCATCGCGAGAAGTTGCACTGCCCAAATGGGTCAATCCGGTTCCGGTTACCCAGGTATGATAGGGGTCGGGGTGGGTGAGGGGAGGAAGTAAACGCTTGTCCTCGACTATCTCCTGATAACTAACTTTATTTTCAGAAGTATAACGGTCAATCATCTCGCTCAGCACGTGCTGATTATCCCAAGCAAGTTTAGCTAACTGATAGACACTACTAACCTCATTTAGCACTCTAACCGAGTCTTGATGAACTAAGCCTACAGCGTGGGTAGTATTAGACGTTAGGAATTGTATAAGTTTCATAAAGCATTTGTAAGGTTTGGCTACGTAGGGCGTTGATGGTTTACATGTTAAATCATACTGGCTATTTCTCCAGTAATCTGACGGTAGGATTTGATACGACCGCGGCCGGACGCACTTGGTCGCCTTCTCGGCGCAAATCACCCAGATGCTGACGGGCATAATTAGCCATATGTTCTAGTTGCTGTACAACTTCTGGCTGATGCGCAGCAATATTGTGTACTTCTTGTCGGTCTTCTTCCAGATTATACAACTCAATGTCTCTTCCTTCTTTGAAGCCGGGAAAGTGAATACTTTGGTAGATGCTGTCCAAGGCTAAGTGAAGCTTCCATTTCCCCGAGCGTACTGCCTGTAATTGTTCTTTCTGGTAATAAAAAAAGGAGGTATATGGTGATGAAGCATCGTCATTCATTAGTAAGGATACTAAAGAAAACCCATCGGTGGCTCGATCATCCGGTACTGAGCTATTGGTCCACTGAGCAATAGTAGGAAGAATATCAAGCGTGCTGGCCATTTCGGTGACTATTCGCCCGGCGGGAATGGTGCCTTTCCATTGCATAATACTGGGTACGCGCATGCCACCTTCCCAAGTGCTGCCTTTCCACCCCCTTAGGTCGCCATTACTTCCACCCCAGCGAGAGGCTGCTCCATTATCAGAAGTGAAAACTACTAGTGTATTTTCTTCCAAGCCTTGTTCTCTTAACGTAGTTAATATCTGCCCGGTAGACCAGTCTAGTTCTTCAACAGCGTCGCCGTAAATACCGTTGGCCGACTTTCCTCGGAAATCATCGCTAGCGTGAAGCGGGTTATGCGTCATGGCGTGCGGAAGATAAATGAAAAACGGTTCTTCCGAATGAGTCTGAATAAAATCAATTGCTTCTTGGGTATAGCGTTGCGTGATAGTATTCTGATCCACCGGAGCTTCTATCACTCGTTCGTCCCGCATCAGGGGGAGCGGTACAAAGTCCCGATTCATGTCATTGCTGTAGGGAATGCCAAAGTAGGTGTCAAACCCTTGCCGGGTGGGTAGAAATTCTAATTGATCGCCCAAGTGCCACTTTCCGATGCAGGCCGTAGCATATCCTTGTTCTTTCAGTAGTTCGGCAATAGTGATTTCGTTGGGGTTAAGGCCTTTTTTAGCCTTCGGAAAAAGAACCTGCGTGCCCACGCTATCGGGGTGCCGAGCATTAACGTGCATGTCAACCCGGCGCGGATAGCAGCCGGTCAGGAGGCTAGATCGGGAAGGAGTGCATACTCCACTGGTAACATAGAAGTCGGTAAACAATGCACCATCGGCGGCCATTTTATCGAGAACTGGTGTTCGGTGAACCGAAGAGCCGTATACGCCCAAATCACCATATCCCAAGTCATCACAAAAAATGATAATGATATTCGGTAGCTCTGACTGGGCAATGGATGGGGTTGCCGAAAGAGTAAATATCCAAAAAATAAGAACTATAGTTTTCATAAACAAAGCTGATTATTAGCGGTAGTAAGGTAGTATTTTTTACATAATTGACGTAAGTTGGATTAACCTAAAATTGTAACTATGCATTCGTACGATACTCTAGTAGAAGCCACCAACGATTTAAAAAAACGTGGCTTTGAACATGATTTTAACTTAGAACGAGATCGACTGTACTGTAAACAGCTTAAGATGCACTATCGTCCCAAAGAATTCATAATCAAGGAAGTACACCGATTTGAGGGAATGACTGACCCGGGAGATAATTCGGTAGTGTATGCGGTAGAAACTAGTAACCACGATAAAGGAGTGCTGATAGATGCTTACGGTACTTACTCGGAAGCATTATCCGATGGAATGCTGGAAAAACTCAAAGCTGGTTATCAGCATTAGCGAGTTTCTTCTTGGAAGCGAAAAGACTTAACGCAGGGGTCAGTTCCCCTCACCTTGTTTCAGCTTACTTTACCTATGGTAGTCGGGGTGCTAAGTATGGTAGCATTCAACTTAGTTGATACCTACTTTATAGAAAGTTGGGTAAAACCGAGTTAGCTGCTCTAAGCTTTACCTTTCCGGTAATTATGGTAATTTTTAGCTTGGTATAAGGAATTGGTATCGGAGCTACTGCTTTCATCTCCCAGTCTTTCGGTCAGAACAATCTAGCTAAAGCCGCTTGAGAAACGACCGATAGTCTGGTTCTAGCAATAATTCTGGTACTCATGTTTGTGACGGTTGGGTTGTTTACCATTGATCCGTTATTTTCGGCTCTAGGAGCTACTCCTTAGGTACTTCCCCTAGTCCGGGAGTACATGGAAATCTGGTATTTTACCATCCTGTTCGTTATTGTTCCCTTTGTGGGGAATAGTGCTATCCGGGCTACTGGCGATACACAAACTCCCAGTTACATTATGCTGTTTGCGGTACTGATCAATGCCGCACTAGACCCGCTTCTAATCTTTGGTTGGGGCCCTATTCCGGCATTAGGTCTACAGGGTGCGACTTTGGCAACCGCGATTTCCCGAGGTTTTACTATGGTAGTATCGCTCTACATATTGCGCTATCGCGAACGTTTGATCACATTTGATATTCCCCACTCGTCAGGTTTTGTTCGGGTGCTGGCAGGCTCTTCTCTACCTCGGTCTA
>CAKZPJ010000391.1 GCA_937138955.1 uncultured Flammeovirgaceae bacterium
TTCAGAATTTTACCTTGGAACAGATATTACGGAGAAAACCCATCTAATGCTGGATATTATCGCTTTAGCATTTTGGAGTGATGCCAGCCGAGTGTCTTCGTTTATGTTTGGCAACTCGGTTAGTAATCGTAATTTCTCGTTCTTGAAGGGCGTGCGAGGTAGTCATCATCAGCTTTCTCATCATCAAAATAGTGAAGAAAACCTCCAACAGTACGCCACAATCAACCAGTGGCATATGAAGCAGTATGCTTATTTTCTGGAAAAACTAAAATCCATTCCCGAAGGCGACGGAACACTCTTAGATCACAGCATGATTATGCTTGGTTCAGGTTTACGCGATGGCAACCGCCACTCCCCTCGTGACCTTCCAATCATTGTAGCTGGAAAAGCCGGAGGTAAACTAAAGACTGGACAAAACTTACAATTTGCTAAAGAAACGCCTTTGGCCAATCTGTACCTGTCAATGCTACATATGCTGGATATTCCAGTGGAGTGCTTTGCGGATAGTACTGGAGAACTTTGCGAAATTTATGCCTGACCAACTCACTAAACCTATAAGTGATTTACCTAAACTTGCTCATCTCCGTTTTTTACTGATTATTTTCAGTGTCGCTCTTTTACTATTACCATTAGTTACTACTTCGGAGCGAACAGCTCCCGATTGGGTTTATTTTCTGGGAAGGTTCCACCCGTTGATTATCCACTTTCCAATTGTGCTGTTAAGCTTATTGCTTCTGCTGGAACTATTGAACCGAACTGCCTGGAAAGTATTGTCTAACCCTTTGCGTTGGGTGATATTAGTGATAGCTTCACTAAGCAGTCTGTTAGCTGTCACGCTGGGGTATCTGCTCTACCGAACCGGAGACTATAGCGGCGATTTGGTAGTTTCTCACCTTTGGCTGGGTCTGGGAGTTGCGTCGGGAGCACTCTTGCTACTATTTTTTCAATTAAATATCCGCTGGGATAAAACGAATGTCTCCCAATATTTATACGGGCTAGTATTGTTACTGACCAATGGCATACTGGTTTTAGCTAGCCACCAGGGCGGCTCACTTACTCACGGTTCCGATTACCTAACTGATTATCTACCGAGCTGGCAAACCGTTCCTGAAAAGTCAGAAGCCGAAATGCTGGTGTACGACGATGTAATCGTACCCATGCTCGATGCTAAGTGCTACAGTTGCCACAATGAGCACAAAACCAAAGGTGATTTACTACTCACTAGTTTAACCTCGATGACGCAAGGTGGCAAAAGCGGTCAGCCGGGGTTGATTGCTGGCGAAGCCGAACAAAGTGAAGTTTGGAAGCGAGTAACTCTTCCATATTCTCACGATGATTTTATGCCCCCCGATGGTAAACCCACTCTTACGAGTACCGAAATTAATCTATTAGAATGGTGGATTGACCGGGGAGCTGATCCAACACTGGATTATCTTACTGCTTTAGAAGATAGCAGTGCTTCGCTCCCGCTGCAAAGCTATGCCACCGAACTGCGAGCAGCGCAACGTAAACAATGGAAAGCCGATAAGGCTCTTACTGACTTGGTACAACAAGTTTCATACGAAGCAGCTCCTTTTCTAATTGAACACGATGAGGAAAATTCTCAGCAGCTCACGCTTCAAATGCCCTTCCCTCCGGGAGCGTTTACCGACCAAGACTTAATCGACTTACGCCCACTATACCCTCAGTTAGTGAGCGTAAGCCTGATTGGTAGCGACATTAGTGAAGATGCGCTATACCATCTCGGCCAAATGCCCCAACTTCGGGAATTATCATTACAGAAAACGCAGATCAAGGGTTCGGGTCTGGTGTATCTTACCGAATTATCCCGATTAGAAACACTCGACCTCTCTCACACTCAAGTGACTGATAATCATTTACTTTACATTTTGCAGATGCTTGCTCTAAAGGATGTATACCTTTACGAGACTCTCGTATCGCCCCAATTGGTAGAAACCCTTAAGCTTCATTCATCTTCAGTAAATATTCACCTTACTCGCAGTCCAAGTTATTGATTTTGGTAAGTAACTACAGATTATATTCCTCTTGGGTCTTCTTTAAACGAGATACCTAATTCTCTTTTGTTCTCGATTTGCTTTCCGTAGGTTAGATAGTGTTCAAGTTTGATAATTCGTCCTTTCACATCTTCTACTTCGGCTTTTACCCAGAAAATACCCCAGGTCCAGATCGCTATTGAGCAATTCTGATTCAGCGTTGTTTGCTCCACTAATTGAACTGGGTTTCGGAATGAATCGTGCAGAATATATTTTACCCGTTTTACAAAGGGTAAGTCTTTTCCCTCCAAATAGAGAAAGACTTGGTATAGAAGTTGGTTACTAGACGAGCTAGCTTTACGATAGTGAGCCACACAATTCTGCTCTTTTGTCAAGGGTTCATTGGGGTTGACAACTGAATCCCTAAGCTGAATACTATAGGTTTGGATATTCATTCTGGTACATTTTGCGGATTAGTCTCTTGATCGTCAAAAGTAATTTGAGGAGCTGCCACTATGCTATCGGGAACCGGCATTTCCTTTTCGTTATCAATTACCTTCGGATTACTGGCTCGAGCGGCTGACTCACCAAAGTAATAACCAATAATAGAACCCAACAACCCACCCAACGAGGCAATCACCAGTTGGAGCGCATCCATTTTTTCTTCGAAGTTGCTTCCGGCAGTCATTGAATAAATAATCAGCGTAGTAAAAATAATGACGACAATAATTGCCAGCAGATGTTTAAAGTCATCAATTATATTGACAAAAAACCGAGATATTACGTAGGATAATTTGCTTTGATCGTTTCTCTCAGCGTTTCGTTTTTGGTAAACGCCCCAAGAGAAGATTTTGGCTAACCAGTTAATGGCTAGGATAAAGGAGAATACACAAAGAATAATTAGGTATATCCCAGTAGCGTGGTTTTCCAGGAATTTTAGAAAGTTGCTCATTAGGTAGTAGGTTGGTAGAAGTACTAAAAGATACGAAAGTTCGTCAGATATAGCATTAATTCTATCCTTAGTCACAAAAAAAGCCATCTTTTTCAAGACAGCTTATCGATTCGTTTTCACTCTTATAAGATCTACTCTATAGCGTTTCTTCTTCTAGCTTTTGCAGCTTAGTTTTTCCAGCCTCATTCACTTCTACCTCAGCATTGCCTAGGTATTCTACCCGTCCGGCTCCACTTATATCAGCTTCTATTTTTTCAATTACATAAAGTTGCGCTTCAGAGGCAGCTCGAATTTCAACCCGAGCAGTATCAGTATCTAAATTGAGAGCTTTAAGAATAGCCGAACCGCCCAGTTCAGCATCGAGAATCTGAGATTTTCCGGAAATATTAGTTTCGGTATCTCCCGTCATATTGACCTTAACCTTTGCTCCACTAACTTCGGCGGTTAGTTTGGCTGAACCGGATAGGTCAATGTCCAGGTCTTGTTCAGAAAACTTAGCTAGAGTGGCTTCCGTATCACCTTTCAATCTCAGTTCCTTAAGTACTGGTAGAGTAACTTTTAAGTCATAGACTTTGCCGTTTCGCTGGTTATAACTTCCGTTGTAGAAAACAACTAACCGCCCGTCTTCTACATTGGCCTTCATTCGGCTCAACGGCATATCATTAGGAATAACATCTACCGAATATTCCGCACTAGGATTAATTTGTATCCGAAATGGCCCTCTAACTTCTACCGATTCAAAGTTCTGTAAACCTAATTGATAGCTTTCGGCACCCTCTTCGTCAGTAAAGCTTTTCAGCGTATCAATTTCCGTATTGGGTTCATCTACCTCTTCAGGACAGGTAATGCACTCTAGACCTTCTGGAGTAAATATAAAGGTATTTCCGGGTAGATCGTACCTTCGGTAACCGTAACGGTAAAGCGTATTTCTGAGAATCTCGGTTAGATTCTGCTCCATTTGAAATGGTCGGTTGTAGGGAATACGCAGGGTTAAATCTAATTCTTGCGCCCGAAATTTTGCTCCTTCTTTAAAGGTATATATGGGCGGGAACGAAATAGTGGAATCTTCTACCAGCACATCGTAGGTTACTAGTCGAGCGTTTTCAACCGCCCTTTTACGACTGCTACCCCGAGCCTGAAATGACTTTTGAAGTTCAAATTGATCTTCATCATGACCCGTAAGGAATAGTGCTACTTGGGAATCGTCGTACTCAGGGTACCCCGTCAGTCGTAAAATAGAAGTTTCACCGGTAACAGCTAGGTCTTCAGTATCAGTATATTGGGCCTCTTCTCGAAAATCCATCACTACCGGAGGAATAGTAGCGGCCAGACCTATCAAACTAACGAACCAAATACCAACTCCTGTCCAAATGACGGCAGCACTAATCAAACGTCGGCGAGCGATAATAGAAATCCCACTAATGACTAAGGCTAAGGCAGG
>CAKZPJ010000392.1 GCA_937138955.1 uncultured Flammeovirgaceae bacterium
AGGCGGCACTGCCCGCCATATGTTTGATTGCAGATCGTCGGTTGGTTTTCATATACTGTATTTCTTGGTGTAGTTGATAATAATTAACCTTGATAATTCATGCGAGTTCTAATTTCGTTGGTTGCTTCTTTACCCACCCACTTCTCACATAAATATAATCCCAAATCTAGGGAAGCAGAGACCGCACCTGCCGTGATAATGCCACTGTCTTCAACAATTCTGTCGGTAGCTACTCGCTGGCAATATGGTTTTAGCGTTTCGTATTCATTAAAGTTGGTGGTAGCAGTTTTCCCTTTCAAAAAGCCGGCTGCGCCTAAGAGCAGACTACCCGTACAAATAGATGTTTTGAGTGGTACTTTATCCGAAGTTTGAATCCATTTGATGAAATCCTGATTGTACCGTAATTCTCGAGTGCCGAATCCGCCTGGAACAATAATGACATCGTAATCAGCTAACGAGTTCCGGACTTTATGCGGCTTCACTTGTAAGTCAAAATTATCTGTTGCCATGTCGGTATAAGCACAAATATCCCAAGAAAGATCCGGTAAAAATTTCATTGATTTCAGACGGCTCAACGGATCGTAAATTCCGAAGAAATCGAGCCAGGTGATTCCGTCAAAAATAATGTAAGCGATCCTTTGAGGTATCTCGTTTTCAGTAGTAGACAGTTCTCGGATTTCAGGGAGCGTTTTAGAAAAAGCTGTTCCGGTCGATAGTAGCGTTGCTGTGCCTGCTAAACTTTTTAGGGCGGATCGTCGTGTAGTTATCATAATAGCCAATTAAACCAGGTTGCCCGGGTGGACAATATACAGGTTTTAGGAGCGAAGCAAAAATATTTACCCGATTGTGGTAAGTTTTCCGTATCTTAGCTATTGCAATTTTTTGTCGCAAGTTGGTAAATCTTTTCGCTCCGAAGTAATTCGGCACCGCAATATTACGCTTGGCCGTTTTGTCTATTGAGCGATAGCCAGGGATGATTTTTTATTGTAAAATAACTAAACCAATTTTTGCTGTTGCTACCAAAAAAATGAGACTCCAAGAACATAAGAAAGGCTAAAGATGGCAGAACCGCTCTGTGCGTCTTCCGTACTTACCGAAAAAGAGATTGATAAAGTTACTGCCGAGTCGTACACCTAACACAACATTACCTATGAAGAAGTTAACTAGTCTAAAGTCAGGAATAGGAATTCTATTCCTGTTATTCACCGCACAGTCTGGTTTTGCCCAGGATTTCTGCACCTGCAACCTGGAGCGAGAAACCGAGTGGGATAGCGATACTCTTATTTACAGTGCCAATCTGACGGTTTTCTCCGAATCCAGAGTGCGCGAACTGTATTTTGCCATTGCCCAGGACGAAGACCAAACGTATTACATCCAAAGCAATGTAAACCCTAAGTTGTACATATTTTCTAAGGCTGATCATAGTGTGTCCGATCAGTGGGGCGAGTTTGGTCGGGCGGTGAGCTTACGAAAGGCTATCCTAGAAATTATTGGTGAAGATATGTTTCGTACCCAATGCCAAGGCGTTTACCTAGATAAGCGTACCTACGATTTTTCTTCTATCCTGACGTATCTTGCTCCTGTTGATAGCAAAGAGTAAATACTACATTTATTCAAGGCTTTGTGTAAGATGAGAGTATGATCATTTTAGCTCCTTGGTTGGTCAAAATAATAACCTTCGGATTTGCCCGAGCCATTACACTATTTCCTTTTGTCTTTCTCACTCGGGGAAGTGATAAAGCAAATGCTCGGCTCATCAATCACGAGCGGATTCACATCCGGCAGCAATTGGAGTTGTTTATCATTCCTTTTTACCTGCTGTACTTCGGCGAGTATTTGGTTCGAAGGCTACAAGGTAAAAATCATCGGCAAGCCTACCGAGCTATTAGTTTTGAGCAGGAAGCTTTTGAGCACGAGCAACAGCTAGATTACCTGGCACAGCGTCCGGTTTTCGCCTTCTGGAAATACCTATCAAATGAGTAATGACGGATGGATAATAATCAGCTATGCAGTAGATTAATTACTATTCATCAATCACCATTCCATTCATTACTGACTAACCGTTTCTCGTAAATCTACTGGAACCACTCTTGAAACTCCCTGCTCAACCATGGTTACTCCGTAAATCACGTCGGTGCTGGCCATGGTTCTTTTGTTGTGAGTCACGATGATAAACTGCGACTCGCCGGAAAACTCCTTGATGATATTATTAAACTTATCAATATTGGCGTCATCTAGCGGAGCATCTACCTCATCAAAAATACAGAAGGGGGCGGGTTTTAGCAGATAGATGGCAAATAATAGCGAAGTAGCGGTGAGCGTTTTCTCCCCTCCCGAAAGCTGATTAATCGTCAGCGGTCGTTTGCCCTTAGGGCGAGCCATAATCTCAATAGAAGAGTCTAGCGGATTATCCGGGTCAGTCAGCTTAAGTTCGCAGTCGTCCTCTTCGGTGAATAGCGTGCGGAATACTCGGACGAAGTTCTCTCGGATTTGCTCAAATGCTGTCATAAACGTTTCGCGGGCTACGGCATCAATTTCGCCAATGGTGGTCATCAGCGATTCCTTGGCTTGCAGCAGGTCGTTCCTTTCACTGCTAATAAAATCGTAACGCTGCTTAATTTCGTCGTATGCTTCCATCGCCATCGGATTAATCGGCCCAATCTTGCGGATACGCTCCCGAATTTTCTCCAGTTTAGTAGTCATCGCTTCCAACTCTTCATCTGTAGGCTGCACTTCTTCTTCACCCTCTTGCGAAAGCAACTCCTTTGCATCCAAATCAAATTCTACCGAAAGCCGTTCCTGAATACTGGTCAGTTCTAGTTGAATGCTATTGAGCCTATTTTGCAGTTCCATTATCAGCGTATCCTGCTGGCTGCGCGACCGCTGTAAATCTCGAATGGCCTGTTCGTTTTTATCAATGTCGCCTCGGTGGGCGTAGTAGTCGCGCTCGGCTTCGTTAACTCCGGCTTCAATAGCTTGCTTTTCGTCGTACATTGCCAGTAGCTCATCTTCGCCAACATCGTTACTGTTGAGTAGGTCAGTGATATTTTGCGTATTGACTTCTAACTCCTGCTGATTCTTAGCTATGCTCTGAATGCCACTTTCGTGCGCTTCTTCTTTAAAACCAATCTCCTGGTTGAGCGATTTTAACGTGCTCTCCTGCTGGAAGTAGCGAATCTTCTCTTGATTAAAGGCGGCTGATTTTTCGCTAAGTTGCTCGTTTTCTACTGCCAACTGGCTATTAAGTTGCTGCTGTCGTTCCTTTGCCAACTGAAGTTGCTGTTCAGCATCATGTAATTGAGGAGTAACCTGCTTTAATTCTTCTTCTAGTTGAGCGATAAGAGCCAGCGTATCGTCTTGTTGTTGAGCCTGGCTGGATAGCATTTCCGAAAGCTGTTCTTTCTTGGAAGCAAAAGTGGCGTAATCTCGCTGTAAGCGGTTGATGTTCCGTTGAATCTCAATAAGATCGGAAGCGTAGGATTGCTGACGAAGCTGCTGCACTTGCTGTTGTTGCTCTTGCAAAAAGGTTTGTTTATCGCCGATTTGTTGCTTCAGCGTGCTTAAATCTTCTTTCAGCTTTTCTAAATTTTTGGCTCGACCGAGTCGTTTGCCCTCGAACAGACCTACTGAGCCACCCGACAACCGAAAAGGCTGTTGCACAACTTGCCCATCAGCAGTAATCAACGAATGTATTTCTTGCGGAGATAGATCGGCTAAACTAGTTACGTAGACTTCGTTAAGCAAAAACTGAATCAGCCGTTGGTACTTAGCGTCGTATTCTACTACGTTTAACGCAGATTCAGCGTTACTTACTTTGCCTTCGGCCCGCTGGGGAACAAACTGCTGCAATTCATCCAGTAAAAAGAAGTGCGCTTTTCCTTTAGCCGCATCGCCCAGCAGTTGAATCGCTTCTAATGCCTGCGCCCGACTTTCTACTACAAAGTAATTCATGTAGGGACTTAGGTAGTTTTCAATACAAACGCGGTATTGTTCGGGACAAGTAACCACGTCGGATAGGAGAGGGGCTTTTTTAGCCCAGTCTACATTCTTTTTTAGAAACTTAATCGCTTCGGGGAAGCCTTCCAGATTATCAACCAGCGATTTAGTAAGGTTATATTCGTTTTGCAGGGCGTCTTGCTGGCGATTGAGTGCTGTTACTGATTCTTTAGTTTCTTCAATTTGATCAAGTAGCGACGCGATGCGATCTTGCAGTTCGGCTTCTTCTTGTTCAGTATCTTCTAGCTGTTGTTCCTTTTCTTCAATTTGCTGCTGAATTACCACCGCTTTTTGGTCAAACTCGGTTAGGTCAGCGTTGCGAGCGGAGGTATTTTCGGTGCTTTTTTCCAACTCCAGGCGAGTAGCATTCAGTTGCATCTGCTTAATCTCTAGCTGCTTCTGTAACTGATAAACCTGCTCCTGATGCTCCCGGGCTATTTCATCGGCTTCAGTTACCTCATCTTTCAAACCCAATGTTTGCGATTGATAAGTACGGTGCTCTTCTTCCAGTTCAGTTACCTGCTGTTGGATCTGCTCCAGTAATTCGGCCGCCGAGGCTTTTTCCCATTGAAGTTTTTCTAGGTGTTCCGCAGTAAGGTCAACCGTTTCCCGATCTTGCTTGAGCAGTGCGTTGAGCCGATCTTTGCGATCTTGCAAAAATTTGAGCCGCTCGTTCTTCACTTGCTTATCGCTTTCAGCATTGCGAATAGTTGCTACGTGGTCGTTCAGTGATTTTTGACGCGAGGCAAGCAGTTGCTCCTTTTGTATTAATTCACTTTTTAATTGCGCCAGCGTGGCTTCCTGTTCGTCTACTTGCCGACTTAGTTGCACTTTCCGGTCGGTTTCACCATCTAGTTGCTGTTTTGCTTCCGCGCTCGCTTCTTGGGAAGATCGAATTCTGGATTTAGCCAGCGTAATGCTTAGGTCTTTGTATTCTTCTTTCGCTTTGTAGTAGCGCTCAGCTTGCTTGGCTTGTCGTTCTAGCGACTTCAGATTCTTCTCAATCTCAAACAGCAAATCTTCTACTCGGTCTAAGTCGTCATCGGTTGCCCGCAGCTTGCGCAGTGTTTCCTTTTTTCGGACGCGGAACTTACTCACTCCCGCTGCTTCTTCAAACAAAGCGCGTCGCGATCCGTCTTTATCGTTCAGAATATCGTCCACCATTTTCAGCTCAATAATGGCGTAGCTGTTGGAGGCGATGCCGGTGTCCATAAATAAAGTGACGATATCTTTCAGGCGACAGGGCACTCCGTTCAGCAGATATTCACTATCGCCACTGCGGTAGTAGCGACGGGTAATGGTTACTTGGGTATATTCAGTAGGGAGTAGATTGCGGGTATTATCGAAGGTGAGAGATACTTCAGCTAGTTGAGTGGCTTTGCGTTTTTTGGTGCCATTAAAGATGATATTTTCCATCTTGTCGGAGCGCAGCATTCTCGATTTCTGCTCGCCCAACACCCAGCGAATAGCATCCACAACGTTAGATTTTCCGCAGCCATTAGGTCCTACAATGCCCGTAATACCTCGGTCGAACCGAATGGTTACTTTATCGCCAAAACTCTTAAAACCTTTTAGTTCTAGTGTAGAAAGTTGCATATAATCCCTTCAAAATCAATCAGATAATCGGTAGAAAAGGCAGTAAAGTTGGGTGTTGATCTGCCCTTTCACGATCGAATTAACGGCGAATATAGAGTAATTTAGAAGATTCAGCGAAGAAAAGAGTGGTTTTGTGATTGGTGACAGTGAGTAGTATGATCGTGCTTGGTGTTATAGTGTTTGGGTGTTAATGTGTTCGTGAGTATCTTGAACTCTGAACCCAGAATTCAGAACATGGAAAATTATTTAGAACTACTTATATTCTTAGCATTCGCAGCTTTTTCCTTTTTCTCTCGCTTTTTGAATAAGAAAAGGAAGCCACCCACCTCAGAGTACGGGCCAGATGAAGCTAACCAGCCCGAGAAACCCGTAGTTGACCCTGAACGACCCCAACCTCAGCAACCGACTTCTTTTGAAGATATTTTACGAGAGATGATGGGAGGTAGCCAGCCTGAGTCGGCTCCGCCCATTGAGCCTAAGAAAGAGGTTCGTAAAGTCAAGACTGAGGCGAAAGAAAAGTTGCGAGAAGTAAAGCAAACCGCTAAAAAAGCGAAGCTTATCACCGAGAAAATTTCACTAGAAGATACGGGAAAGCGAATTAAGCCTATTGAGCTAACTTCGCAAAAAAACAGCGTAGCTCAGGAAGTATCCGAAGCACTGAGTAACCCCAAAAGTGCCCGCGAAGCAATTATACTAAGTGAAATTATTAACCGAAAGTATTTTTAACATTAGCCAGATTTCAGTAGCGTTATATAATGATCGAGCACTTTTTCATCTGTCCATACTGCTTCTCCCAAATTTCTATGTTACTAGATACATCGGTAAGTCAGCAATCTTACGTAGAAGACTGCGAGGTGTGTTGTAACCCTATTGAATTAAACTTTTCTATTGAGCGCCTTGAGAATGAAATCACAGTAAGCTCTTTTAGTGCCGAACCTTTAGGGCAATAGTAATTTGGTGTTAAAGTGTTCATATATTCGTGCATACTTTCAGCAATTAATCCTGGATAGGTTCCGGGGTCAACTTTCAATTTTTAATTATGAGTTCTATTGCTTTACTGTTTGATATGGACGGTGTGATCGTCGATAACCATAAGTTTCATTTGAAGTCTTGGCTAGGATTTTTTGAGAAACATAATATCCACATGAGCGAAGAAGAGTATAAAGCGAATGTGAACGGGCGAAGGATGGAAAATATTCTGCCGGACTTACTAAGTAGGGAAATGTCTGACGAAGAAATCTGGGATGTTGGTGAAGAAAAAGAAGCGTTGTATCGGGAGTTATACCGTCCGCATATTAAACCTACTACTGGATTGGTGACTTTTCTGGCAGAGGTAGCGCGGAAACGTATTCCCCGTACTGTTTCTACCTCGGCACCACCAAAAAATGTAGATTTTACTCTAGAAAACACTGGGCTACGCGGCTATTTTTCAACGATCATTGATTCAACCATGGTCACCCAGGGAAAGCCTCATCCGGAAGTTTATCTTAAATCTGCCGAAGCGTTAGGAGTTGATCCAGCTGGGTGTATCGTATTTGAGGATGCTATCCTAGGCATTCAAGCGGGAAAAAATGCCGGAATGAAAGTAGTCGGCGTAGCTACCACCCATACCCGTGAAGAACTGGAAGCAGAAGATACCGATTTGGTAATTGACGACTTCTGCAATCTCAAACTAAGTGACCTTAAGTTCTAAGGTAATAGTCAGGAGAGTAGTCTATCGGATGCTAACTACCCTTCCGCCAGTACCTGAGAAATATTGGTTCGGTAGGCTTGAATGGCGGGAATGAGCGATGCAATTAAGCCAACGAGTAGGCTTCCTCCCAGAATCCACAGTTCTTCGGTGAGAAGTTGTCCGGCTGCGATGCCTAATTGTCCGGGACGGGCATAAAGCTGAGTGGCTACGTACAGCACTGCGTGACCCAGTAGCAGTCCTAACAAACAGCCAACCAGTGTAATAATCAACCCTTCTAAAATTACGTGAGTGAATAGCACTCGCGGTGAGGCTCCCAACGAGCGCATTACGGCCAGATCGTATCGTCGGGCTTTTAGCGAGTTGTACAATGCAATGAAAATACTGAGCGCAGCAATCACTACGATGACGTAGGCAAACCCCTGAAGCATATCAACCCCAACGCCGATTAGTGAGAATAAGCGAGCCGTTTCGAAGGGGGGAGAGGCTGCCTGCATATTAGTACGCTCGTTAATGTAACGAGGCAATTGAACCACAGCCATTGGCGAGCGAAACTGTACAAGTAGCGAGGTAATCTGATC
>CAKZPJ010000393.1 GCA_937138955.1 uncultured Flammeovirgaceae bacterium
AATTCCCGCTTGCACTTCCAACCCATTCTCAGCCCTAACTTGTTCAGCGGTTTTACCTGCTGGTAACCACGATGGAGTAAAGGCTAATACACCCTGCTGAAAGTTCTTAGAACTCAGATTATCTCCCCCCATCAAAATCATGGAAGCTAAATGCCCTCCGGCACTATCACCGGTCACAACCACCTGTTTGGGATCGCCCTTGTATTCTTCAATATGGTGCTTTACCCACAAAACTGCTCCGAAAGCATCTTCCACAATCTCGTTAAACTTGACTGTGTTGTTGCTTTGAGGGAGCAAACGATAATTGACATTACAAACGACGTACTCCGCTTGGGAAGCTAAGTAGGCACTAGGCTCGTCCATCACTTTGTTCGTGTTAAACATCCACGCTCCTCCGTGGAACATGATAACTACTGGATAAGAATCTTTACCCGTGTTGGGAGTATAAATATTCATGGTAAGCTCAATGCCATCCGGTGATGCCCACAGAATATCTTCTTCTAAGTGATAACTATGTCTGGCTTTCTCTTCAATGTAATCGAAGTAATCTTTTGTACAACCCGGAAGAAGGAAGAGTATGAGCAAAAGTATAGAGAGTCTACGAAAAGTAAATTGCATCGGTCTATCATTTATATTGCTGATGTTATCAGCTTTGAACAGGTTACTTACCGACAAAGCTATTGCTTGGTATTCAGAAGCTCTTGTCAAAAAATAAAGATTGTTGAATTAGACGTGAGGTTGTTGAAAGGCACTCGAGTAGTCTATTTAGCTGAAGTAAGGGCAGTATTTGCGTGACTTCGTCGATATCTAATGTAAAGCTGACTTCCTTTTCTCTGCGCTTCTTGCTCCCAGGCTCGGCTTCTATAGGAAATTCGGGCTACGTGGTCGCAGGGTCCACCATTCCAACTGTAGCGTTTTGCATCGCACTTTACAAGTTTTTTAGTAACAAACTGTTCAACGTGTACCATCTCGTGAGCTAATGTGCGAGACTGCTGCGCGAATGAGAAGCGTTCCCCTAGCATAATATGGACTTGTATAGTGCCGCCATTTGAGCGGTCATCGTTATAGACGGTATAGCCGCTCACTTGATTAGGTAAATGGCTGCGGAGTGAAATCATAATATGGGCATCATCTTTAATCTTTAACTGCTCCGCATAGTAGTAGGCTTGGGCAACTAAGTTTTCCGGTACAAATTTATTACCCAGTATAACGGGTGAGGTAGAGGCAGACAGCTCTCGACGAATCTCAGATTTATCTACTAAATCAGACTTCCAAGAAACTAAGCCAGCAGCTAGCCAGATCAATAATAGTTTGGCATAAATATTCATGACAGTAAGAAAATAGTGCTTTAGCAGCTAGTTATTTTTAGAGTTAAAGCCATTGTCAGGACAACCCTTCATTAGGTTTAGACATGATCATTTGTGCGCAAAGCTAGCAGTTAGTTTTCACCAACCTTTGTCAAAAAGTCAAGATTAAAAATAGGTGGTAAGGCTTCTGTAAACTGCTGGTTTAATTCTGGTAATACGACGGTGGCTTTCCGTAAATCTTCTTGAAGAGCTTACTAAACACGGCTATATCATTGAACCCGAACAAGTCAGCTATTTCTCCAATAGAGCCTCCCTCTTGTTGAATTTGCTCTTTGGCTTGGGCTACCTTCAGTCGATTAATATACTGATGGGGCGTTTGGCCGTAAACATTCTTAAACGAGTTGTAGAGGTGAAATTTAGACAGGGAAGATACATTAGATAGATCCTCCAGAGAAATCGGGTCATAAATGTTATCATTAATGTACTCGTAAGCGATCAGTAACCTTCGGAAGGTCTCTAAGCGGGTAGATGACTTTTTGGCATTTATGCGAGACGCTAATTCGTACCGCTGGTGCTGATCCTGGTAAATAGACGCAAGTACGTCCATAGAAAGCTCTTCCGGACTGGTAAATTGAAACGTTGAGTCGCTACTTAGTTGATGAATACGTTGCAAAAGCTGACCGGACTTATAATAAGAAGAACACAGAGGCTTTTCTAAGAAGAACGAATCGGAGACATCTCTGCTCCAAGGACTATCTAGCTGCTGGTGAGCCGACGCGGTCTGGGAAAAGTGGAACTGCTCTTGAAATCTTTTATTGATTACTACACTGAGCACATCAATTGACTCTGCCTTCGGATTGATATACTCCCAGCCTGAACTGGGGTTAGTCACGATAAATTTATCTCCTTTAATATTTACTCGTTTGTCCTTCCATTGTATCTCGCCTACACCATTTTTAAAGTAAATAACGGTAAGGTTATTATCCTCAAATGCATAATTAGACAGTGGTGCATGGAAGCGCATTAAATAGTTTTGGTCTCTACTAAACTGGGGCGCAACCCTCGCCGAACGCTTAGAAAAATGATCGTAGTAGGTATTTTTATAGTCGGTGATCATCGGATTAATTTAAAAAATATCTACAATTCTTCACAAGCAAACCCTTGAACCTGTAATGCTGAGGAGATAATTGCTGCCTGAAGTTTCCTAGTCTCGATTCGGAGAATATTATCGCAATCATCCAAGTCAAAATTCCAACGCCCTTCCCAATCAACCAATGCGTTAAGTAGCGGACGCAGTTGCTTTACTTCTTTCTGGTGCTTTACCGAGGTTTTGAATACTAAAACGGTTTCTGATGCCATAACGATTTTGCTAATGGAATTTTTTTAAGTTGCCCACATAAGCCAGATAATAGCCGCCTATTATCTCTTTACCTCTATGACAATGGCGAAGACCATAACACGTACTCGTCCGATCATTTTTTCAAAAATAATTGAGTAGTAGATCAAAACAAATGACGGGAGTGAACAAGCAGCTCATAATAAGAAACTATCCGATTCCAAAATCTTAATTTTTTGACAAAAGATTATTAAAGCTGGCTAATAGCTTTGTGCCTACATATGAGTCTTTCCTATGAAACTCTGGTAAAATCGAAGCTTAAAAAGAAGTTTACCAGAATGTATTAGAACTTCGGTAAGCGAAAATTAGTAACTAATCTATACTCCGAATAAAGCTATAAAAGTTGGAAAGGAGAGCATTGTACTTGTTTAAGTTGAGTTCTTTATTCCAGTTAAGCTTATGAGGAGTAGATTCATAGGAGAGACTATTAATCAATTAGTATAAACCAAACGTATTTCAAATGAAGCATTTTAGCATCAAGCTAGCACTAATTAGTGCGCTATTATTCGTAAACACCATAATATACGCCCAAAGTCCGTTCTCGGAGTATCACCTTCGCGTAGCCTACTTTGGAGAATTTATCACCCACCCGGGCTTTAAATTAGGCGTAGAAACCCCCTTCTCGGTACGACTCAAAGAAAAGAAGCGAATTACCAAGGAAAAAAGCAAACTACTAGCCGCTAGTGTGGGTATGTACCATCATGTAGACAATCACTATGGCACGTTTCTACTTACAGAAGTAGGCGGAAAAGGCACTCGGCCGAAAGGTTTCACAACCGAACGCTGGATGGGTATCGGTTACTTCCGGTCGTGGTTAGCAAGTCCTACTTTTGAAGTAGATGACAATGGTGAGGTAGATCAGTTAACCGGGGCTGGGCGCAACCGAGTGATGCTTAGTTTCGCTTACGGCATCGGCTGGGACTTATCTCGGCACGGCCTGCCACTGCGTTGGAATCTAAAGCCAACGCTGTTCTTGGAAATTCCCTATAACAACACCATCATGCCCCGAGTAGCCTGGGAAATGGGAGTGAGCTACCGAATCAAATAGCGGTCGCCCAACTAATAATCACAAATTTTTAAATCAAAATAAATTCTCATGAACACATTACACTATAGAAGCTACGGTTTTATACTTCTTCTCCTCACCATAGGTCTAACAGCGTGTCAGGAAGACGATAACTTTGAAGGTGTTACCCAACTTGACGATCATTTTTTCTTACGAAACGACGGGGCCGATATGCCCGTCGCAGTGCAAGGTAACTTTGAAGATAAAGCAATAGTTGTATACCTGCACGGTGGACCGGCCGATGGAACGAAAGCAATATCTGTTACCGAAGTATTCAACCGTTTGGAAAAGAACTTCGCAGTAGCATACTGGGATCAGCGAGCCACCGGTACGGCTGGCGGTACATTTCGGACCGGAAGTCTGACTCGGAAACAGTACGTGGATGATCTGGAGAAGTTGATTACCCTTGTTAAGCATCGCTACGGAGACGATACTAAGATATTTCTGATGGGCATTAGCTGGGGCGGTATGTTGGGAAGTGCCTACCTGGTAAAGGATGATAACCAAGAAAATATC
>CAKZPJ010000394.1 GCA_937138955.1 uncultured Flammeovirgaceae bacterium
CTATTAGCGGGTAGCTACCCGGCCTTCTTTGTTGCTTCTTTTCCCGGAATTCAGGTAATGAAGGGCAGTCCTCACTCCGGGGGGGGAGCGCATCTGGTACGAAAAGGGTTAGTGGCTTTTCAGTTCTTAGCCTCTATCCTACTGCTGATTGGGGCGATGGTGATCTTTAAACAACTTAATTTCCTTCGCAATGAGAAGCTGGGTATTACTACCGAACAAGTAGTACTAATTCCTTTACCAACCGAATCTATCCGGCAGCAGTACGAAACCCTCAAGAACCGTTTGCTTCAGGACAGTCGTTTCGTTAGTATAACGGCAGTTAACACTCCTTTAACCCAGCGGGTGGGCGGATGGCGACCCTATTGGTTACATGGTTCAGAAGAGAGTACGATGATTCCTACCGTAGTAGTAGAACAAGACTTCTTTTCAACGCTGGAAGCTACTTTCGTCGATGGACGGGATTTTTCGCTCGATTACCCCAGCGATGTATCTGAGGCATATATCATTAACGAAGCGGCTCAAAAGTTTCTGGAATTAGAGTCGCCGGTGGGTACTCCTACTGTCGGGTCAGCGTTCACTGGCAGCGAGTGGTCTAGGAAGGATGCTCAGATCATTGGGGTGGTCAAAGACTTCCACCTCGCTTCACTACATACTGAAATACAACCCATGATTTTCTCACTGCACTCCGAACAGACTATACCTATACAATTAATGGCTATTCGGGTGACAGGTGACTTGACCGGAGCAATACAACAATTAGAAGCTACGTGGCAAAATATGGCGTTTGAACGATCCCTTTCTTACTCTTTTATGGACGATGAAGTGTACGCCCTCTACCAGAACGAAGAACGCTTCCTCCGCATTTTCACGATATTCTCCGTACTAGCCCTATGCATCGGAGGGTTAGGAGTGTACGGATTAGCCTCCTTCATGGTGGCGCAGCGAACGAAGGAGATCGGTATCCGCAAAGTACTAGGAGCAACCGTAAGTAGCGTCGTCCTACTGTTATCCAAAGATTTTACCAAACTTATTCTGATCGCTTTTCTCATCGCTGTTCCAATAGGGTACTTGGTGATGAGTAGCTGGTTAGAGAACTTTGCTTATCGTACCAGCATAGGCGTTGGTATTCTCGTTGCTGCGGGCGGAGCCTCTTTAATTATTACCCTACTCACCGTCAGTTACCAATCCATCCGAGCCGCGCTGGTTAATCCAGTGGATAGTTTACGAAATGAATAATCGGGCGGGGAGCGAGGGGGCTGGGGTACGCACCGCTCCTTGCTCCCTGCCCCTAGCTATAAAAAGACTACATCTTCTACAATGGCTTCGCCAAATTCTTGAAGGAATAGCGCTAGAATTTTAGATCGAGACATGTTGAGTTCCTGCTTCAGTGGAGCCGAGCTAAGTTTGACGTAGAGCACGCGGTTGCTCACGTATATTTTATCAGTACGGCGGGCAACGGGATGGCCCATTAGCCTTTCCCACGATTCAATAAGTTGGGTTTGCTCGTACTTAGCCTTTAGCTGGTATGTGTCCAGCAATTGACTGAGAGCTTCTCCCACAGTAGAGAGTTCAGCATTACGGCCTCGCTGGTTCGGATCAAATCGTTTTGGCATTTGGCTAGTTTTTAATGAGTGATGATTAATGAATAATATCAGTCATTGTTCATTGCTCACTGTTAATTGCTAATTGTTATAGGTAGTTCAGCCATTGTTTGATCCCAAGCCATTCGCATCACAGCTTCACCATCGTCGCCTTCAGCAAACTGAATAGTAAATGCTTCTACTGGCTTATCTAACGAACTTACCGATGCATCAGACCGTAGCACGTCCTTGTCTTCTTGGTAACGGTATGCCCCCCAATAGTCAAGATCAGAACTAAAGATCACTGTCCACGTATCTTCATTGGGTACAGTGAAGAGAGAATATGTTCCCGCCGATAATTTTTTACCCTCAATAGTTACATCTTGATAGAACTTTACTTCAGGTGCTTCATTAGCTCCGGTACGCCAAACTTTACCATAAGGCACGCTCTTCTCTCCAAACATTTTTCGTCCGTTCAACTGCGGACGACTGTAAATAACTTTGATGGCTACTTCTTCTCCCGGCTTACGATCGTGCGCGAAATTATCCGGGTAGTAAGCAATGTCTAACGGACTTTTATCTAAGCCTCGAAATTCCTGGCTCATGGCTAAGGTACTTATCAATAAAAAACAGCTTAGAAAAAATAGGGTAGCTCGCATGGTGAACAGATTAAAGATGAATTAGTAAGGTACGGATTTTATTGATCGGGAAAAGTAAAAATATGCTCATTTAAGCGATTGAGTGTTTCCACTTTATATCGGTTATCAACAAGCAGCGAAATATTAAACCTACTACCTCCGTAAGAAAGCATCCGTATCGGAATATCATCAATAGCATCCACAATTTTTTTCAGTACGCCTACCTTCTGGAATGGCATGTTACCCACCACACACACAATGGTATGATTACTATCTACTTCTACCTCGCCGTAGGTTTTTAGCTCCTGTAGAATACTCGTTAAGTACTGCTGATCATCAATAGTCAGCGAAATACCTACTTCCGAAGTGGTGATTAGATCAATTGATGTTTTATACTTTTCAAAAACCTCAAAAACTTTCCGTAGAAAGCCATAAGCTAATAACATTCTCGATGACTTGATTTTAATGGCAGTGATGCCATCTTTAGCCGCTATGGCAGTAATAGGTCGATCTTCCTGATGGTCAGAGATCAATGTGCCGGGGGCATCAGGTTGCATCGTATTTAGCAAGCGTACCGGAATATTGGCGCGCTGAGCCGGACGAACGGTAAACGGATGCAGAATTTTTGCCCCGAAGTACGCCAGTTCTGCCGCCTCGTCAAATGAGAGCCTATCAATGCGGAAAGTTCGTTTCACAATACGGGGATCGTTATTGTGCATTCCATCAATATCCGTCCAAATTTGAATTTCTTCCGCTCGTACTGCCGCTCCAATCAAAGAAGCCGTATAATCACTACCTCCCCGCTGTAAGTTATCAATCCGATTCTGACTGTTCAAACAAATGTAGCCTTGAGACACAAACAGTTGAGTATCCGGATGCTGATCCATCAATGCGCTCAATCGCTCCTGGATAAATACTTCATCCGGCTCCTGATTAGCATCAATCCGCATAAACTCTAGTGCCGGCAATAGTACGGCGGGTATACCCTGCGATTTTAAGTAAGTGGTAAATAGTTTAGTAGAGAGCAGTTCGCCTTGAGCCAGTATTTCTTTTTCTACATCCGCATTAAATGGTTCCTGAGTTATATTACTCAAGACTTCAAAGTGAGCCGCAACAATAACCTCGCCCTCTTTCTGAACTTCCTCTCCTACTAATAATTTCTGGTAAAATTTGTCGTATTGCTTCCTTAAATCGGTAACTAGGCGATCAGCTTCTGCTATTTGCTGCATTTGCAAAGCTTTTCCAATCTGTACCAGCGTATTGGTTGTACCCGATACGGCAGACAATACCACAATCTTCGGTTCGGCCGACTGAGTAGCTAATTCAGCGACCCGGTGCATCCGTTCCGGTGAACCCACCGAAGTACCGCCAAATTTTAATACTTTCATAGAGAATGATTGTTCAATTGCTGATGTTATTAGTCCACGGTCGATAGTCCATAGTCATTTGGTACTTGCGGTTTGGGATATTGTTCGTTGCTTTTACCCTTTTCCGGTCTCAGTCCTCCCGTCTCCGTAATTTTATTCGTTAAACCCTAGCATCTTGATAGCGGTGATAGCTGCTTCGTCGCCTTTGTTTCCGTGTTTTCCTCCCGCTCTTGCAAGTGCTTGTTCCTGGTTTAGCGTAGTCAGTACTCCAAAAATTACCGGCTTATCGTATTTGAGAGCCACGTCTTTCATGCCCTGGGCTACTGACTGACAGATATAGTCGAAGTGAGGAGTTTCGCCTTGAACCACACATCCCAAACAAATTACCGCATCAACTTTGGGACGAGCGGCCTCCCACTGGGCTCCTAAAGATAGTTCAAAGCTGCCGGGAACCCATTTAGAACGAATGTTCTTCTCCTTTGCTCCGTGCTTCAGTAGGGTAGCAATAACTCCATCCAATAAGGATTGAGTAACCTCACGATTCCATTCGGCGGTAACAATAGAAAAACATCGTTGGGAAATGTCGGGAAGGTGCGAGTCATCGTGCTCGCTTAGGTTTTGGTTTGCGGTAGCCATATAGGATAAAGCATGTCCCGGTCTTGTGGCGGGGTCAATTTCGGGAGGACAAGACTGTACTGGCCTTACCCTCGTTTATTATCAATTTTTTACGCCAAAATCAATTGGAAGACATGGCTGCTAAGCGAGCGTGTTGCTTCTGCGCCTCCTGGTACTCGTAAGCTTCCGGAAACTCATCAATAATTCGCTGGTAGCGGTCGGCTGCTTGAGCGTAATCACCCCCAGCTTCGTAAGCTACCGCTGCCTTCGATAGATACTTGGGAGAAAAGAATCGGTTGGTGTTATAGTCAGCCGCAGCTTCGTACTCTCCAGCCGCCTGCTGATATTCACCTAGCTCCATGTAAGCATCACCAATCAGAGCGTAAGCTTGGGCTTGCACGAGTAGATCGGAAGCACTAAAATCGTCTAGATACTCAATGGCTGACTCATAATTACCCTGTCGTAACTCGATAACGCCTGCGTAGTAATGCGCTAAGTTGGAAGCATCGGTTCCCCCAAACTCATCCATAATTTCTAAAAAGCCGTAGTTGTTACCGTCTCCGTTTAGAGCAAGGTTTAAACTATCCGACTCAAAATAGTAGATTGCTTGAAACATTTCTTCCTGCGCTGACTGGTTTTGGCTGGTCTGATAGTACTGGTAACCGAAGTAACCTGCTACCGCCAGCACAATAATAGCCGCTCCAATAATGAATACTGTAGAATGTTGTTTGATATATTCTTCCGTATCAACAATCTTATCCTGCAATGCTTCCGGGGTTTCCAGCAGCTCTTCGGTTGCGCTTAAATTTTGTTGTAAGTCTTTTTTGCTACGAGAGCCTCGAACTCTATTGGCCATAATTCGTGATTTTGGGCTGCAAAGTTAGAATAATTTTTCGGTAAACAGAAAATCTATCCATTACGTTTCATTGACTATGGAGTTACTGCTTTTTATAAAACAAAAAAAGAGTCCCACAGGACTCTCTCAGGTTACCTTTCAACGAGAATCTTTAATCCAGAATGAATGGATAGTCTTCCTGCATGTACACGTCTTCCAGAGCTTGTTCGGCTGGCGGGAAAGGTGACTCATCGGCAAATTTGATAGATTCTTCTACTTGAGCTTTCACTTTTTTCTCAATCTCTTTCAAATCTTCTTCGGTGGCGAAATCCTTTTCTATCATGGCGTTAGCACACTGTATAATCGGGTCTTGCTCCTTATATCCTTCCAGTTCTTCCTTCGTACGGTACTTGGCCGGGTCAGAAATAGAGTGACCTTTATATCGATAGGTACGAAATTCTAGCAAAGTAGGGCCATCGCCTTTACGAGCGCGTTCGGCCGCTTCTTCTACGGCGATATGTACGTTCTCTACGTTCATAGCATCTACCGGGAAAGAAGGCATATCGTAGGCCTCGCCCAGCGTGTAAAGGTCTTGCACATTACTGGTTCGCTGTACCGATGTACCCATTGCATAACCATTGTTTTCAATGACAAAAATTACCGGTATTTTCATGGTCATGGCCATGTTCAACGTTTCGTGAAAAGCACCCTGTCGTACCGCTCCGTCGCCCATAATCGTCATACACACATTGTCGGTTCCTTTGTACTGTTCAGCAAAAGCGATACCCGCTCCTAAAGGAATCTGACCACCCACAATACCGTGACCGCCGTAGAAATTACGTTCTTTGTCAAACATATGCATCGAGCCGCCTTTACCTCGTGAAACTCCGGTTTCTTTAGCAAATAGCTCCGCCATCACTTTATTAGGATCAGTTCCTAATGCTAACGGATGAGCATGGTCGCGGTAGGCTGTAATGAAGCTATCGGTATCGCGCAGGGCAGAAACCGAGCCAGCAGCGCAAGCTTCCTGACCGATATATAGGTGGCAGAAGCCGCGAATTTTCTGACGACCGTACTGCTGACCAGCTTTCTCTTCAAAGCGGCGCATCAGGTACATAGTTTCGTACCACCACAGGTAAGTCTCTTTAGAAAATTCTCGTTGGTTAGAATCTTTTTTCGTTTTTTTATCCGTCTTTTCTTTGGTACTAACTGCCATAATTACTTGCTTAGATGAAAGTGCTATAGAGTATGTTTAAATACTCTCAGGATTGTAACGTGCGAAAGGTTATCCTGTTTATGTTCTCGCAAATTAATACAAAAACACGAACAATGAAGGCATGAGGTTGGAAAAAATCCATTTGCTTAACTATAAGAATTATGAGGATCTCTCCTTAGATTTCTCTCCGCAAATCAATTGTATTCTGGGAGAAAACGGCAGCGGCAAAACTAATCTACTGGATGCTATTTATTACCTATCGGTGACCAAGAGCGCTTTTAGTAGTACTGAACAACAAAATGTACGACATGAAGCTCCTTACTTGCTAACAAAAGGGGTATTTTGTAAGCAGGAGCAACAGTATACCGTAAGCTGTAGTTGGCAGCGCGGTCAGAAGAAGCAGGTACAAAACAGCCGAATTCATTACGATAAGTTAAGCGAACATATTGGTCACTTTCCAGTGGTACTAATCTCACCGGATGATACTGACCTGATTCGGGGAGCAGGTGAATTGCGCCGCCGCTTCTTCGATGGTCTACTGTCGCAAATTGACTCGGGTTATCTCTCAGACTTTATTAGCTACAACCATATATTGCGGCAACGCAACGCTCTATTGAAGCAGTTTGCTGAACGTAATACCTACGATTCAGACCTGCTGGATTCATATAGCGATCAGCTACTGGATGTGGGGCATCGGCTGTACCAGAAGAGGGCTAACTTCCTTGAGAAATTCATCCCCCATTTTAGTCGCCACTATAATAACCTTTCAGGCAAAAAAGAGGAGGTAGGCATACGGTATAACGCTCACTTTGCTGAAAACGAATATCGCTCGACTTTTTATAAAGCCTACCGAAAAGACTTAGTACTCCAGCGAACCACCCGGGGCGTTCATCGCGATGATTATGACTTTAGGATTGATGATTTTCCGATTAAACGCTACGGCTCGCAGGGGCAGCAAAAATCCTTCGTAATCGCGCTAAAGCTGGCTCAGTTTGATGTACTGCGGGACGAAAAGCAGCTCAAGCCTATTCTACTGTTAGATGACATTTTTGATAAACTGGATGATTCCCGCATTGGTAAGTTAACGGAGATGGTGGTGCAGCAATCGTTTGGGCAATTGTTTGTGACCGATGCCCGTCCCGAGCGAACCCAGAGCATTTTTGGGAATATTGAAGGGGAGAAAAAGTACTTTACCGTTCAGCGAGGTGAAATCACTGAGATATTAGTGGAAGGCGAAGAAGATCAACCAGACCACCACCAAAATGGGCAGCAGAATCGGCAGCGAAAACCGGATAATGTAACCGAAGAATGAAGGCATCCGAATGCCTACCTGCTCGGCAATAGATTTTACCATAAAGTTGGGTCCGTTTCCGATATAGCTCATTGCCCCGAAGAATACGGCCGCTACCGAAATAGCCGTTAGGTACATAATACTATCAGCGTACTCCCCCTGAGAAAACGCCAGCACATCCTGCGAGTCATTCACATTGGCTCCCACCGAAGCCATCGCTGCTGCCAAGAAGTTCAGGTAAGTAGGGGCATTATCCAAAAATCCTGATAGGATGCCAGTACCCCAGTACAAGGTGTTGTGCGTAATCAATTCCCGGCCACTATCTGATTTAGCAAAATCGCCTACCAGTTCTAGAGCCGGCATCATCGTGCCGAAGATACCGATAAAAATGAAGGCTACCTCCCGGATAGGTTCAAAGCTGAATTCGTTCCCTTTGATAGCTTCTTTTTTGGCTAAGCGGAACGAAAGAAAAGCCACCGCAAACATGATTAGCTCCCGCACAAAAGAAAACTTAGTTCCGTGGTAGTTAACGTGGGGTAGCCAGTCTATCTTATTAGGGTCAATAAAAACGGCTCCAATGACTACGGCTAACCACAGAAAGTTTCGCTTTCCTACAATAGTAATTTTACCAGAATGCGTTTCCGGCTCTTCTTCCCCGTTGATTACCGAACTATTTCGCTTGTCTAGGACAAAGAATATTGCCACTAGCACCACTAATACAAATAGCCACTGAATAACTACGTGGGATATCGTCCAGAAGAAAGGTACACCCCGCAGGAAGCCCAGGAACAACGGCGGATCACCAATGGGGGTGAGCGAACCACCCACATTACTCACCATAAATATGAAGAAGATAATATGATACGAGCGAATCCGGTGCTGGTTGAGTCGGATGTAAGGGCGGATTAGTAGCATGGAAGCTCCAGTAGTACCAATTAAGTTGGATATTGCCGAGCCAATCAGTAAAATAGCGGAGTTAATGATAGGAGTGGATTTCCGATCAATTTTTATCAGAATACCCCCCGAAGCGATAAACAAGGAAGAAAGCAGTGCAATAAATTGCAGATACTCAAACAAGGCATGAACTGGCTCGCCGGCATTTCCTAATACAAAAATATAGTAGGACATGACGATTGCAGCCAGCAGCACTGCCAGAATAGGATAGTTTTTATGCCAGAAGTGCTCGTAGAATAGCGGTCCAGTGGCGATCATCAGTAGCAATAGCACAAACGGAATCACTGTCCAGGCGGGAGCAGCTACGTGTTCTTCTTCGTGACCTTCAGCATGTTCTTCGCCTTCTTCGTGCTGAGCCTCAGGGGCGGTTATATGATCTTGGTCTTCTTCCTGATGTTGAACGAGCTGAACCGGTATTTCCTGGTGTTGAGCTATGGAATAAGTAGGAGTGTAAGCCGAACAGAGTAGTAATGATAGTATAGCACTAAGCACCAATCGCTTCATTGAGTAAGGTTAGTTATCTTCGGAAGATGTTTCAGCTCAGGTAGAAAATAGCAGAAAATAATTTTGCTACTTCAATCTATTAGCTATCATCTATGTTGTGTCTAAAAAATGGATAGTCTTACTATTTTGGGAAATTTCCTAAAAATAGATGCAAGCAAATTACCAAAGTAAGCGAGAAACACCAACAGATTAGAATATTTTCATGAACTTAGCCATTGATATTGGTAATACCTACGTAAAGGCAGGTTGGTTTGAGAATCACCAGCTAGTGGATATTCAACCTCAAACTGATTTAGAAAAATTATCGTCTCAAATCAGTCAGAACCGTCCTGAACAGGTAATTGCGTCTTCAGTTTCAGCTCACACTCAACAACTTCGCAAGATTGTTCCCGATAGTGTTCGTTTTGTTGTACTAGATAGCAGCACTCCTCTGCCCTTTCGGAATAGTTACCACACTCCCACTACGCTAGGTACCGACCGCATTGCCGCTGTGGCCGGTGCCCACAAGCAATTTCCTCATCGAAACCTACTGGTAATTGATGCTGGCACATGTGTTACCTACGATTTACTAACTGATGAAGGGTATTACTTGGGTGGAAGTATTTCTCCCGGTTTGCGTATGCGCTGGCAAGCCATGCACCCTTTTACAGCTCGCCTGCCGTTAGTATCCGTAGAATCGCCCGAAGAAAGCAGAAACCTTTCTTATATTGGTCAAAGTACCGAAGAGGGGCTGAAAAGTGGCGGATTGATCGGGATGGCGGCGGAAATTGATCAAATAATTCGGAGGTATGCCGACAAATTTGCAGCTTTGCAAGTCGTAACCTGCGGCGGCGATATAGAGTATCTTCAGCCGTGGCTCTTTTCGGATCATACCTATGTTCCAGAACTAGTATTGATAGGATTAAACAGTATAGTACAATATGAGGGTTTGTAGTATTCTCCCGAAGGCTTTTTTGCTAATTGGGTTGTTGGGGTTGGTAGTCTCGGCTCAGGCGCAAATAGGCGTCTCCCCTTATTCATCGCAGGGAATAGGAAATTTGATACGTCCTACGCTGGTGCATAACCAGGGAATGGGTGGCATTGGTATTGGCAATGGTAATGCGCTGTTCATCAACTTTGCAAACCCTTCTTTTCTGTATAAAAATAACCTCTCTTCGTTTGATGTAGCGTTTAGCGTAGAGCAGAATAACATGCAGCGCGAAGAAGAAAGTGTTAGCCGCACCAGCGGTGGATTACGCTACGGAGTATTTTCGTTTCCGGTAATTACCAATCGCTGGACCATGAGCGTAGGAGTAGCCCCATTCAGTGTGGTTAGCTATCGAATTGAAGAGTCTCTTACTATTGGTAACGATTCCAATGCTGGCGTTCAAGTGATCGATGGCGACGGGGGAATTAACGCTGCTTCTTTTGCTAGCGGATTTAGAGTGGTAGGTAATTTAGGTATTGGGTTACGAGTGAGTTACCTGTTCGGACCTATTACCGAGACTAGAACCGTACTGCTTAATAACCTCTTGGCCCAACGTACTGAATTAGAAGACCAGGTTTATTACTCTGATCTTCTCTTTGAGCCGAGTATATCCTACGGAATCAAACTAGGGAATCAAACGCTACTAAACTTAGGGGCAACGTTTCAGCCCGAGACAAAAATACGGGCTACCCGTGAAGTAGTACTTAGTACTATTCCCAATGATCCTCGTTTTGCACAAAGCGAACGTATCGATTCAGTAGGTAGCAGTGTTACCTTCCCATCACGGCTGGGAGTCGGTATTTCTATAGAGAAATCGTTAAAGTATCTGGTGGGTGTAGATTTTGTGACTCAACCTTGGGAAGATTATCAGTCATTTAGCGGTGGCAACGACGGAATGCGTAATAGTTATGAGCTTTCGGTAGGTGGCCAACTAATTCCTGATATCACCTCAGTAAACAGTTATTTAGCTCGGATGGCCTATCGGCTTGGTTTCTTTTACCGTAACACTCCTTTTGCGGTAGAAAATCGTCAAATTACTGATTTTGGTCTGAATTTAGGCTTTTCCTTACCTATGAGTAACCTTTCTAGCACCAATATTTCCTTAGAAGTAGGCCGACAAGGTACGGTAGATGCCGGACTAATTAGAGAAGACTACTTTAAAGTCTCAGCCGGTATTACGTTTAATGATCGGTGGTTTATTCGCCGAAAGTTTAACTGATATTTTTCATCGTAGCTCATCAACATTTTGGCGTACAAGCAGTTACATTCTCATCACAATCATAATTCAAGTACATTTTTGGTATCAAACTTGTTAATCTCTAGGTAAGTGGGGTACAATTCGCTGACGAATTTGTTCCCCACATCTTTCTATATTCTACGATAATTGTATTATATTTACGTTTCCTTTAAAGAATAAAGCTTACATTATCATATTTGTAACAAATTGGAATTGTTTTTGAATTAAGCATTATTCAGTACGTATTATAAAAATTAAATAAATAGTTTAACCAAAAAGAATATCATGAAATACAGAGCTTACTCTACTGCTTTTTGGTCGGTATTGTTTCTACTCATTACGACCTCCGGATTGAAGGCCCAAAATTTTAATTGGCCTGAAGATAAATCAACCGCACAAACTAATTATGTGCTATACACCGATGCCAAAAAGCAAAAAAATTATGAGGGTGCGGTAGAACCGCTTACGTGGTTACACGAAAATGCTCCCGATCTTAATCCTGCTATCTATGTTGATGGAGCTACTATTTATGAGGAGTTAGCTGAGAAAGAATCTGATGCAGCTAAAAAAGAAGAATATATTGGTAAGGCATTAGAGATGTTTGATCTTCGTCTTCAGTACTTTGATGGCGAAGATGCGGCTGATGTTGCCAATCGTAAGGCGAATACTGCTTTTAAGTTATTATATAAAAAGCCCAGCGAGTACGGAAAGCTAATGGAGTTGTTTTCAGGTGCGATGGAAAAAAGTGATGATGTATTAGTCTACTACAACATTGTCCCCTTTATGTCGGTGCTGAAGAATCAATATGAAAAAGGTGAAATCAATGATGAGCAACTTCTGGATTACTACGATCGCTTGGGGCTAATGATAGAGAAGCAGGTAGCAGCAGGTGGCAAAAATGCTGGTAAATATGCTCAAGCAGGCGAGAATATAGATAGTATTTTTGCTGGCTTTTTCACGATGAGTTGCGATCAGATTCAGCAAAAGCTGATGCCCAAGTTGGAGCAGAATCCTAGCGATGTAGATTTAGCTAAGCGCGTTATTTCATTATCATTGGCTTCTTCTTGTACCGATCAAGACTTCTTCATGAAAGCCGCCGAAACTCTATTTGACAATGGCGAGGAAGATCCTGGTTTAGCTACAGCACTAGGAACCCGAGCTATGGTCGCGGAAAATTACGATAAAGCGAAAGAGTGGTTTGAGAAAGCAATAGAAATTTCTTCTAACGATGAGCAGAAAGCCGATATAACAATGGATTTAGGTTCTATTGCTCTGAAAGAAGGGCAAAAGTCTACTGCTCGTAAGTATTTTCTGCAAGCAGCCAACCTAGATAGCGAGTTATCCGGAAAAGTTTACTCTAATATCGGAACGTTATACATGCAGAGCTATGAGCAATGTAAAGGTGGCGAAGATGTGGTGGAAGACCGAGCTGTATTTATTGCCGCCTACGAAATGTATCGCAAGGCTGGGAACAACAAATTGATGGCAAATGCCAAAGAGCAGTTCCCGTCTAAAGAGGAAGTGTTTACCTATAACAAAGAAGTAGGTGACCAGCTACAAGTAGGATGCTGGGTTGGCGAGACCGTAACTATTCGGACGCGCGACTAAGCAACATCCTTTAAAGTTTAAGCCATTTCTTGTGAGCAGCCAATATACTGCAACAGGAAATGGCTTTTTTTCGTCAATAGGAGAAGTAAGAGTTTAGTATCGCCTATTATTTATGCATAAACAATATTACATTATATTGTTAATTATAGCTGGTCTCATTGGGGCATGTAATGACGAAGGTCAGAGTGCCGAAGATTTTAAGGAGTACGAGGGACCTGTTTTAGA
>CAKZPJ010000395.1 GCA_937138955.1 uncultured Flammeovirgaceae bacterium
TCTTCCGGTTGCGCCTTTTCTGGCTTTTGGAAAGTGGTTTCTTCCGCGTGCCTTTTGCATATGACGATAACATCTCATCCACACTTTTTGTCAAAGAACCATCCTTTTTTGCTCTAATTCGGCTCAACTGGGTTGGGGTAATACCCAAATAAGAAGCTACGTGGTACTGAGCAACCTGATTTTCTAAGTCGGGAAACTCCTGCTGAAACATAGCGTAGCGTTCCGAGGCATCATTCATGACCAGCGACATTTCGCGGCGTTCCTTCTTTACAAAGAAATCTTCGGCAATCACCCGGTTCAGCCTTTCTACCGTAGGGTGGGTATCGTAGAGTGCTAAAATGCGCGCAAAATTAGTTTGCAGCAACTCACAATCAGTCAGGCACTGAATGTTAATCATATTCCGCTGACCGGTAATCAAGGAGGAGTAAGCCCCGACAATGGCCAGATTAATAAAGAATATCTTATTAAACTCTTCGCCCTTAGGACTACGATAGTACGCCCGAAGAACGCCGGACTTTACAAACGCCAGCTTCTTAGCAAACTCGCCCTCAGTCGCTAAGTGGTTACCTTTCTCCACCGTTATAGGCTCAAACAATTCTAGTAACGCCTGCATGGAGACGGGTGGTAAGGAAGTGAATCTGCTTAGGTAGGTCTCAAAAGATTGCATAGAAGTTCAAATATATGCTTTTATCACTTCAACAGTTTTCTTACCAAAGCCGCGTTCGCTTCTTGAGAGCTGCCAAATATTTTTTCTTCCATTTCGGTGTATTCCGATGGTTGAAATGTGTGCTGAATTTGTCCATTGGCTAAGTAGCTAATGGCGGTACATAAACTGGTTAGCGATTCTAGGATGTGCGATGTCAGCAGAATAGTTTTGCCTTGTTCCTGCAATGTTTTAATAATCGTCTTTAGCTTTTGGGTTGTTTCCAGATCAATACCGTTGAAAGGCTCGTCTAGCACTAGAATGGCTCGATCGAGGGCGATGACTCCCATAAAGGCCAGTTTTTTCTTCATTCCAGTAGAGTAGGACTCAGTGTATTGATCTAGGGGTAAATCAAATAAATGATTCCATTCTTCCGTAGCAAAATCGGGGCGGTGATAGGTGAATAGTTCTAGATATTCCCGCCCAGTAATGCTGGAATAGAAGAAATTATTGGTTTCTAAATACGCCACGTCTTTCTTTACCAAAGCACGATTATCAAACTGTATTTTACCACTAGCCAACGGCTTCAGTCCGCATAAACCGGTAATCAGGGTGGTCTTGCCCGAGCCATTCAATCCTACTAAACCGTGCGTACTTCCCGACTCAATCATTAAGTCTAAATCGCGGATAACTTCCTTTTTTCCGTAGCGGAGACTGACGTTTTCAATACTAATCATCTAGATATACGCTTAGGTTATTTTTAGCTCGCCGATAATAGTTGATCAGCATGACTAACGGCACCGGAACAAAGAAAGGAACGAACAAACTCAGGAAATAGATAAACATGAACACATTATTATTGAGTGTATTCCCGGGTTCGTAAAAGCTATACTTTAGCATAATGCTGAGCAGTTGAATGATAGAGCTAACCAGAAACCAAATCACCAAAACGTACCAATATTTGGTGTTAACCAGTAGGAAAATCAGCACCAGCGGCAAACAACCCGTCCAGAATAAGAGCAGATGCACTTTCCCTTTCTGCCAAAGAAAAGCGTGGGGCGAAGAGTCAGCAAATACCTCAACCATTGACCGGGGTTCGGCTTCGTTGTAGAAAGTGGTAACGATGAAGGTAAAGACGACAATGACCAACAGCGTGATAAACGGGTAAGCGTAAAGCACCAGTGCCGAAATATACAGCAGCCCGATCCATAATCCCTGT
>CAKZPJ010000396.1 GCA_937138955.1 uncultured Flammeovirgaceae bacterium
GCTCTACTGATTCGTAATTCATATCCCACTGCTGCCCTTCACAGACTTCAGCCGCACACTGGTTAAATGCTCGCAGAACTGCTGGAAGAGATTCGGCCGAAACTTTCAGAAGCATATCGTAAGTGCGTACTAGCATAACATCGCCTGATAGAATTGCCACATTGGGGTTCCACTGAGTGTGCACCGTTGGCTTACCCCGCCGCAGGGGTGCTTGATCCATAATATCGTCGTGCATCAAGGTAAAGTTGTGAAAAACCTCCACCGCCATCGCCGGAACTAACACTTCATCACCCGGCTCATCATCACGAAAAAGCCGATACGCTAATAGCACCAGCATCGGGCGAAGCCGTTTACCTCCCAGTGAGAGAATGTAGCGAATAGGATCGTAGAGTTCAGGGGGTGATTGCCCAAAATCATATTCTGATAAATGTTGATTAATCTGCTCCCAATAGTTATTTAGAGGTAGTGACATATGCTGTTTTCAAAGCGAGTTCTCCGTTTGGACAAAGATACGTAAGCACTCCGGTTTTTACAGATGCAAAAAATAATTTCAAAATTTTGATGACATTTGTTTACTTTCGTTTACCTAACAGTATAAAGTAACAAACTTATTCTTTAAATATTCAAATTTCACAGACTACTATGAGACTCCTTACTTCGCTACTTTCTTGCTGCTTACTTATTGTGCTACTTGGGGCTTGCCAGGAGGAAGACAATGCTTTTTTCAACGAACCATCGTTCCCCGGTAATTTTAAGCAACCGATTGATCTACCGAAGTTTAACCCTGTCGAGACTACTGGGCAATTCATTCCGCTTAACGATCACGTAAGCTTCCGAATACCTCGCTTTCCACGTCCGAAACCCTGCCCAGTACTGGCCGGCTGTAATCTACCTAATCCAGAATTTCTACTTTCGGTAGTAGAAGGAGGTAGCATCCGAGCTACGTACTTAGAGCTTTACACCGATAATGGGAAGTTGTATGCTTCAAGTAGCAAAGAGTTCGGAGGAAGTGTCGTTTATAAGAAAGGGAGTGCCTTGGTCTCCTTAGGAGTTGTAAACGATCAGGTATCATCCGAAAATTTATCGATGAGCGTACGAATAGCTTATGAAGCAGACGGAGAAAAATATAGTGAAGAATTTTTCGAGGAGAGTGTTCCGGTGCATTTGACCGAATACAAAGAAGTTGGCTCAGTAATGTTTCGTTTGCCTCGTTTTCCCCGCCCTAAACCTTGCCCAGTATTGGCTGGCTGTAACACTCCTAATCCAGAGTTACATACAATCGTTCCCAAAGGGCGAATCCTAGCGATGACGGCTCAACTCTATACCGGAAATAAAGAGCTATACGCTTGCGCTGGTAAAGAATGTGAGTCAGTAGTAGAATACGAAGAAGAGGAAGCATTAGCTACCTTTACCGTAGTAAACCCAAAAATAGAGGTAGAAAACCTTATATTAGCTCTTCAGATTACATATGAAGTTGGGGGAAAGATTATTTCTGAGGAAATTTATAGTGAAAATGTTCTTCTTGGTATGGAATAGAAATTTGAGGTGTCGCTTTATCTCTTTTGCCACTGCATATTTACTAATGAGTATGCAGTGTTTTTTATGTTTAGCCCAGTCCAAAAATAGTACCGATGCTAAAGTTCAGGCTATTGAAGAGGCGATATTCTCGGTTTATGAGAATTATTTTTACAGCCAGCCCGATAGTGCGTTTAAGGTATTAGAAGAAATTGCTCATGAAGCAGAGAGTCAGCAGCTTTGGGACGCCCAGATAACGGCTTTACTACAAGCCGCTTGGTGCGCTCAGTACCACACCCAGTTAGACACTCTTTCGTATTACTTGAGCCAGACAGAACAACTTCTTCGCCAACACGCCGAAGCCCTAGACACCCTTGACCCATCCGGTACACTTAGCCAAGACGTAGCTTACACTAGAGGTTCATTTTACTACTCCGCCGGTGATTTTGTAGCTGCTATTGCAGCCTTCAAGAAAATTGTGCAGCCTCAATCATTATCTACCGCTTCTGACTCTCTGTTAGTTAATGATGTTTTCGTTTACCTAGGTAATGCCTACTATCGCCTACAGAACTATCAGCAGTCATTATATCATTTTCGGGTTGCCTCAGAATGGCTACCTAAAACAACCGATGCCTTAGACTATAACCGCGAATACAATCAAGCACTCCATGCTCTTTATCAAGCCCAGTCTTACTTCGCTTCAGCCCACTACAATCATCAGTCAAAAGATTATGAAAAAGGAATAGTACTAGCTAAAAATGCTCTATCTTATTTTCTAACTCAGAAGAGTAACCCTCGAGTACAAAACCCAATACATTCATCAGCTAACGTGCTAGCTTCTATCTATCAAGCTCAAAAACAGTACGATAGCACTTTACACTACCTTTCTTTAGCTCTTTCGTCTCAGCAAAAGGCAAGCACCTTGATGATTGATACGTATAATAGGCTTGGCCGTACCTATGCTCTGATGAAACGCTACCCAGAAGCTAAACAGGCTTTTCAACAAAGCTCAGAATTAGCTGACCAGATGCTTCCAGCTAAACATTACCAGCGGAGCACTATCTACTTTAGGCGAGGGCAAACTTGGGAAGCCCAGAAAAAATGGCAGGAGGCACTGGACGATTATCAACAGGCTCTGGCTCAATTAGTAACTGAATTTAACGTAACATCTAATTTTTTAACAAATCCTCTCTACCAGGATGCAGGAGCAAAAAAAGAATTATTAGAAGTACTGTCCCACAAAGCCAAAGCATTGTGGGGACTATATCAGCAACAACCTGAAAGTACCGCCCCATTAAAAAGTGCTTTAGAGATTTATCAGCAAATTGGAATTATTCTGGATGAAAGCCGGGATGGATTTCCTTCTATTGAGTACAAACAGTTTGTTGCCTCGCATTTCTTCGGCATATACGAACAGGCTATTCAGGTAGCTTACGAGTTACACCAACGCCAGCCGGAATCCGGTCAGTTTTTAGCCCAGGCATTTCACTTTGCTGAAAAAAGCAAGAGTTTTATTCTGCTGGAAGCAACCCAAGAAACACAGGCTCAGAGCTTCGGAGGCATACCTGATTCATTACTAGAACGAGAGCGAGCGTATACCCGAAAGTTATCTTTGCTAAAACAACAACGTAGCGATTTAGATGACTCTTCTAGTCCAGAAGCCGTCCAATTAGAGCAACAGCTATTAATTACTCAAGATGCTCGTCAGAAATTGCTTCAGCATTTTGAGAAAGACTACCCTGATTTTTACGCTTTACGACACAATACTAGAGTGACCTCATTATCTGATGTGCAAGCCAACCTTCCAACTAATACAGCTCTGTTATCCTATTTTCTGGGCGATAGCTCGTTGTTTGCTTTCGGGGTTAGTTCTGATAAGATTGTTATTGACTCGATTGCCAACCTTACCGCTCTCAAACAAGACTTAGACAACTTACTCTCTTTTGTTCGGGAGTACGATTGGGAGGCGATTAAAGATTCGGGAAATACTCAGCAGTGGACTCAAAGTAGCCATGCTCTCTATCAACAGTTAGTTAAAAATATACTAGACTTGTTAGGTTCCAACCCCGAGAAGTTAATTATTATTCCTGATGGGCAGTTAGGTTATCTTCCGTTTGATGTATTACTTACCAACCCAGTATCTGAGATCACTTCCACTAAACTGGGTACTTTTCCCTACCTCATAAAAGAGCTACCACTTCGCTACGAGTATTCAGCCTCCTTGTATATTCGGCAGCAGTCTCACGAAAATACTATACCGAATCAGGGTGATTACGCTGGCTTCGCCCCGAAGTACGAAAACACGCCTCTTTTAGCAGAAAGCAAGATGACTCGTGGCGGAGCCAGCCGTGACGTTTTTTATGACCTTTTGTACAATAAAGAAGAAGTGCAACAGGCCTCTGGGCTATTTAACAGTCAGGTTTTTCTGGACGACCAAGCTACTGAACAAGCCTTTCGAGAGTTTGCGCCCCGTAGTAATCTGCTTCACCTATCTATGCATGCGTTTGCTGACGATCAAGACCCCATGTACTCAGGCTTAGTTTTTTCGCAGGCTGATACGACAGCAGAGGATAATTTTTTGTACGCGCACGAACTCTATGCTCTACAGCTACGGTCTAATCTTGCGGTGCTAAGTGCTTGCGAAACGGGTACTGGTCAATTGGCTCGAGGCGAAGGGATTATGAGCTTAGGTCGAGCTTTTAAGTACGCTGGGTGCCCCAATGTAGCCATGAGTTTGTGGAAGGTAAACGACCGAACAACCCAGCGTATTGTACGAAGCTTTTTTGAACAATTAGCAGCTGGTGCTGATAAAGATGTAGCCCTTCAGCAAGCCAAACTTACATTTTTAAATGAGGCTAAAGGACCATTAGCGCATCCGTACTACTGGGCCTCATTAGTACTGATTGGTGACGATCTTCCTTTGGCTGATTCATCGCCGACCTACCGATACGCAATTTTCATTGGGTTGGGATTACTGATGCTAGTTGGCATTATTGTTTTGATAAAAAGAAGAAAAAATGCCAACTGATATTAACTACTTAGAAAACATATTACTACGAAGCTGTTAATAACAACAACGATTCCGCCAACCTACTTTTTGCTATTTAAACCTATAGCTTAATAAAGCTAAACTATTGCTCAGTAAATTCGTCGATGAGATACTGTTCATATAAAATAATTAGTCCACTGTAATACATATTTAGATTGTGTTTTTAGCGTTATTTCTTTCGGTTGGTCATATTATTGTGGAAAAATTATTGTTTTCGCGCTCACTCATTAATTCATAAGTTCATGAATCACATCGGTCTTCGTTTAAGCTGGTTAGTGATTATACTTCTTTTTATCTCCTTCCAGCTTCAAGCTCAACAGGAAAAATGTGGAACTGTATCGCTGAATCAAGGAAAAAGCAAAGAGCGATTCGAGCAGTGGATGAATAATATGCAGTTGAAGAGACAACTGAGCCCACAAGCTAAATTTCAGTCAGAAGATGCTGAGCCAGTCTACCGTATCCCGGTGGTAGTACATGTGGTTCACTTGGGCGAATCTGAAGGAACCGGAAGCAATATCCCTTTTGAGCAGATTGCGGACCAAATCCGAATTTTAAACGAAGACTTCCGACGGCTTAATACTGACACTACCGAAACTCCGGTAGAGTTTCAACCTGTTGCAGCCGACACGCGCATTGAATTTGTACTGGCTCGCCAATCCCCCGAAGGTTTTGCAACCAACGGAGTGGTTAGGGTAGTAGGAGACCGGGATGATTACGGATTGCTCGATGGCGATGCGCTGGCTACGCTCAGCCAGTGGGACCCCGAACTCTATATGAACATTTGGGTAGCTCCGCTGAGAAATAATTTGTTAGGTTACGCCCAATTTCCAGACTCAGAGCTGCCGGGTTTAAGTGGAGCATTCACTGGTCCAGATACCGATGGAATCGTGATTGATTTCAACTTTTTTGGTAGCGTCGGCAATGTGGTAACCCGTTCGCTGGGGCGTACTACTACTCACGAAGTAGGTCATTACCTCGGGTTGCGCCACATCTGGGGAGACGGAGACTGTAGCGCCGATGATTTTGTGGCTGATACTCCTCTACAAGAATCTGATTCGGATACTTGTCCTGCTCATCCGCAAACCAGTTGTAGCTCCGTAGATATGTTCCAAAATTATATGGACTACACTACTGATCGGTGTATGAACTTATTTACACTAGGTCAGAAAGCAAGAATGCGCATAGTACTAGAAAATAGTCCTCGTCGTCGAACCTTACTAAACTCACCTGGTTTAGCTGAACCCATTGTACTTGATGATGATGCTGGAATCAGCGCAATCAATAGCCCCCAACGCAGCGAGTGCAATGGTGATATTGTTCCCACTATTACAGTAGTGAATACTGGGCAGGAACCTCTCACCTCGTTTGCGGTTGCCCTAAACGTGCAAGGTAACTTTCGGGAAGAAACTATCTTCAATACTAATTTAGAAACGGGAGAATCTACCACTGCTTCTCTGAGTTCGGTCTCACTGGAGGGAAACGCTGCCAATGCTGAATATACTTTTACATTCTTTATTACTGAGGCTAACGGAGCTGCCGACGAAAATGCCACCAATAATGTTAGCTCCATTAATTTTATCATTCCTCAACGAACTGCTCTGCCGTTGGCCGATGACTTTGAGCAGTTGGACGAGAATTCATTACTTAGCGTAGGCTACATCAGTAATTCCGACAACGGCATTACCTGGGAAAGAACCTCAGTTCCGGGCTTTTCAGGCGAGGAAAACGAAGCACTCGAACTCAATTTCTTTGACTACCAGAGAAACATCGGTGCTCAAGATATTTTTTACACCCCAGTGTTTAGCTTGGCTGATTTACGCGATGCTAGTCTCTCTTTGCGGTATGCTTACGCACCCTATCGAGATGAAGATGGAAGTTTGAGCGATGACGGTTTTGCCATCGGTATATCCACCGATTGCGGAGCTACATTCGATACATTCCTGTTTGAAGCTTCTGGTGAGGAGTTAGCTACGACTGAACCGACTGGATCAGAGTTCATTCCCGAATCCCGCGTCGATTGGCGTCAGTTAACTTTTTCGTTAGAGGCCTACGCGGGCAACGAGAATCTACAACTGGCTTTCATTGGGTACAATGATTATGGTAACCATCTGTACATTGACGACATTAGTATTCAGGCTACTCAAGTGCGTGAGATAGACTTAGCAATTAGTGACATCATTTCCCCCGCCTATCTTTCCGGTCAGACTAATCCTACTCCCAAAGTTGCTATTAAAAATATTGGCCGATCTTCAGTTAGGTCGTTCGATGTCACATATCAGTTTGATAGTCAACCGCCCACTGAGTTTTCTTACGCTGCTTTTGTATTAGCACCAGGCGAAGAAACCGTTTTAGAACTTGAATCACCCACCCTAGCTCCAGGTATCCATAACTTCTCGATCCGGGTTATTAACCCTAATCTCCGGGTAGACGACGTGCCAAATAACAATTACCGTCAGATCAACTTTGTGGTAGATGACAAAGAAGATATTATTCCGCTAATCAATGAATTTCAGGAATATTCTGTACCGGATGTGCTTCAAGGTGAATCAGTAGCAGCAACTGAAGTGTGGCAAGTAGTGAACCCCGATAGTAGTATTACTTGGGAAACAGTAGAAGCTGGCGGAAATGGATTTAATAATGAGGCAGTTGGTATTCAAAACAATCAATACGCTAATATTGGAGCCGTTGATCGGTTGGTAAGCCCTTCACTAGATTTCAGCAATACCTTTGAAGCTAGCCTATTTTTTCAGGTGTCTTACGCTCAGTTTAGTGAAAACTATGTAGACACCCTAAACGTACTAGTTTCTACTGACGATGGCGAGAGTTATGAACGAGTACTGGAGCTGGAGGGCATTACTTTATCCGCCGGACTTACTTTTAGTTCAGAGTGGATACCTCGGCAAGATAATGACTGGCACGAGATGTTTGTAGATTTGAGTCGTTTTGCCGGTGAACCCAAAGTGCGCGTAGCATTTGAGTCAATTAACGGCTACGGTAACAATATCTTTCTGGATGATATTGAATTCTTTTTATCCGGCAATGACGATCCGGTACGCACTGCTGAGAACTCGTACAGATTATTTCCAAACCCCACTCCTGACATTCTAAATTCGGTATTTAACCTCCGTAGCCGAGAGAATATTCAAGCGGCAATTTATAATTCACAAGGGCAAACTGTCTGGCAAAAGTCCTACCCTAACACGCTAAATCAAACCTTTAATGTTGACCTAAGCACGTTTCCTCGAGGTATTTACATATTTCGAGTTTTTAGCTCAACTTTAACTGACAGTAAGCAGTTTATACTACAGTAAGGCCTACTACACTATCAGCTTTTATATTATTATATTTACAAACGCAATCCCTATTATCGGATGATTTTTACTGGTTGGTAATTTTTTTAGCGTAGCTTTAAAATAAACGTAATTTATTTTGTACGTATTAGAAACTAAAATTAACACTAATTCGGCTGAGTTTAAGGAACAGCAACAGGCTTACCAAGAGTTGATAGATGACTACCGTAGTAAGCTTCGAAAGGCACTTCAGGGCGGTAGCGAAAAAGCTCGGAATAAACATCACGAACGGGGCAAGCTGCTGGCTCGAGAACGAATCAATTTACTGATTGACCCTAACACACCATTTTTGGAGCTATCGCCAATGGCGGCTCATGGTATGTACGACGATCAATTTCCTTCAGCGGGGGTGGTATCGGGCATAGGAATTATTCACAGGAAAGAGGCAATTATCTCCGCCAACGATGCTACGGTGAAAGGCGGAACCTACGTCGCTGAATCCATAAAAAAGCATATTCGGGCGCAAGAGATTGCGAAGGAAAACCATTTACCGTGTGTCTATCTGGTAGATTCCGGAGGAGTGTTTCTGCCTGAGCAAGCTAACGTTTTTCCTGATCGTTTTGATTTTGGCCGCTTTTTCTACAATCAGGCTAATTTATCGGCCCAGGGTGTACCCCAAATTGCAGTGGTCATGGGCTCCAGTACTGCCGGAGGTGCTTACGTACCAGCCATGAGCGATGAAGTCATTATCGTAAAAAATCAGGGAACCATTTTTCTGGGTGGACCACCGTTGGTAAAAGCTGCTACCGGTGAGGAGGTTACTCCTGAAGAGTTAGGTGGAGCCGATGTACATACCTCTATATCCGGGGTTGCCGACCATTTGGCTGAAAATGACCGACACGCGCTCCAAATCTGTCGCAATATTTTTGAAACGCTACCCAAGCCAGAAAAACAATTTCTAGATCGTCAGCCTACTGAAGAACCACTGTACGACTCCAAGGAATTATATGGAATTGCTCCACTCAACTTCAAAAAACCAGTGGATTCTCGGGAAATCATTATGCGACTGGTAGATGGTAGTAAGTTCCATGAATTTAAAGCTCGCTACGGAACTACGCTGATCACGGGTTTTGCCCACATTCACGGTTTTCCAGTAGGGATTATCGCTAACAATGGAATCATCTTTTCGGATACTTCCCTGAAGGGCACCCATTTCATAGAACTCTGTTCTCATCGCAAAATACCAATTCTGTTTTTACAGAATATTACCGGTTTTATGGTCGGCAAAGAATACGAACGCAACGGCATTGCCCGCGACGGAGCCAAGATGGTTCATGCTGTGGCTACCGCCAACGTACCAAAATTTACCGTAGTCTTCGGAGGGTCTTTCGGAGCTGGAAACTACGCAATGGCCGGGCGTGCTTATGACCCTCGCCTACTATTTATGTGGCCGAACGCTCGCATTTCAGTCATGGGGGGAGAACAAGCGGCCAACGTACTACTTACTGTAAAAGAAGCTCAGTTGAAGGCTCGAGGTAAAGATATTCCCACTGAAGAGTTTGAAAAATTCAAATCCGAAATCATGAATAAGTACGAACAAGAAGGTTCACCTTACTATAGCACCGCTCGCTTGTGGGACGACGGAATCATAGATCCGCTGGATACGCGTCGCATCGTAGCCATGGGTATCGCCGCTTCACTCAACAAAAAATACCCCGACCCTAAACCCGGTATTTACCGAATGTGATTGAAAATAAGAAATATGAAATGTAAAATGCAGGAAAATGAAGGAGGGTTAAAGGTGAAGGGTAGAGGGTGGAAGTGGCTCGTGGGGCACAGACATGGAAGTTAAAAGTATACTCCCCCCCTCGCTCCTAGCAATTTGCCAATAATACTTTAAACCAGAATACATTAATACCTATCAAACCATGCACCATTACGAAACGATAGAACTGGATACAAATCGCGGTATTGCTACCCTCTGGCTAAATCGCCCGGAGGTGCGTAATGCTTTCAATAATCATATGATTGTTGAACTAATGGATTGCCTTCAGTCTATTGAACATCAATCGGAAATCACCGCAGTAGTCATCCGGGGGCGGGGTAAAGCCTTTTGCGCCGGAGCCGATATTCAGTGGATGAAAAGTTTCTCTTCCATGTCCCACGAAGAAGATTTTCAGGAAAATATCCATTTGGCTCGCTGTTTTTATATGATCTATACTTATTCAAAACCCACTATTGCACTAGTACATGGAGCGGCATTTGGTGGAGCTAATGGGTTACTCGCTGCCTGCGATATGGCGTACTGCCTCAACGACACTAAGTTTGCCTTTAGCGAGGTAAAGATCGGTATTATTCCCGCTACCATTTCTCCGTACATTATTAAGCGAGTTGGAGAATTCAATGCTCGAGAACTCATGCTGACCGGAAGGCGATTTAGCGGAGAAGAAGCTGCTCAAAAAGGGTTGGTTAACGCCACCTTCCCATCACCGGAGGCTTTATCAGATTATGTTCAGCAGATTACCCAAGAGTTGAAAACTAGTGCCCCCGGCGCCATTAGCAATTGCAAAGACTTAATCTTTAACATTACGAAGAGCAACAACTTTAATGAAACCATTGATTATACCGCCCGCATGATCGCCGATGCTCGCGCTTCGGAAGAGGGGCAAGAAGGTATGAGTGCTTTCCTAGAAAAACGCAAGCCCCAGTGGGTACTGAACGCTCAACCATCCGAAGACCATGTTTCGTAAATTATTAATAGCTAATCGGGGAGAAATTGCAGTGCGGGTCATCCGTTCTGCGCAAGATTTGGGTATTCCAACGGTAGTTATTTATTCCGAAACCGACCGAGGCGCATTACATACAACAATGGCCGACGAAGCCTTTATGTTGTCGGGAGATGACATCAGTAGTACTTATCTAGACATTCCGCAAATAATTAATATTGCTCAACGAAACGGGGTAGATGCTGTCCATCCCGGTTATGGTTTTCTATCGGAGAATTCGGCTTTTATTCAGGCTTGTCAACAAGCAAGAATTACGTTCGTTGGTCCCAGTGAAAAAGCTATCCGGATGATGGGCAATAAGCTGGAAGCCCGAGCTTTTGCTAAGAAACTAGGCGTTCCGGTTCCTGAAGGTATCACGGGTTCGCAGGAAGAAATACTGGCGCAACAAGATGAACTTCCTTATCCCATTCTAGCCAAAGCTGCTGCCGGTGGTGGAGGCAAAGGTATGCGAATTGTTCGTTCAGCGAAGGAGCTTAAAGATGCGCTGATCTCTACCAGTCGGGAAGCCAAAGCATACTTCGGCGACGCTACCGTGTATATTGAAAAATACCTAGAGGAACCGCGCCACATTGAGTTTCAGCTACTAGGCGATCAGCATGGTAATTTGGTACATCTGTTTGAA
>CAKZPJ010000397.1 GCA_937138955.1 uncultured Flammeovirgaceae bacterium
CGGAAAAAGATTCCTAAGAAACAAGAAGAGTTAACTCAAACAGCTTCTAAGTAATCCTATACTACCCTCACAAGGAGTCTTCTAAATAAGCTATTTCTCTCCAATGTAAAATGTGGTGCGAAGCTGAATAGAGTATCTTCAGCAGAAGAACCCTTAAGAAAAGATCACGAATAAGCGGATTCCTAAATATTCAGTGAGCTATCAAAACAGCTTCAGAAGCTCTGTAGAATAATACCTGAATATCATAATTATTAGAATAAACTAGAATTATTAATTATGACAATAATCCGCACAGTAGTTTTTACGGAAAAAGAATTAGCAATAACCTATCAATAAGAAATTGAGGGTGTGTAATTAAGATAAATATCACTCAGTTTATCACACCAATCTTACATTTTTGTACAACAGAAAGATAATCTATTTACCTTAGTCGTGACTGATGATAAAGGTTCTGAACTGACCTACTGGGTAAGGTCTTCATTACTAAATCAGAAAAAACTATTTACTTTTACAAACCACATTGTTCATGTTCACGCCACTATCTGAGTATCCTTGGGTGTTACTCTCTTTTGTACTGCTTACCTCATTTGTAATCACTTCAGCAGTTATACCCGCCGTTATTCGAGTGGCTCGGGAAAAGCATCTACTGGATGAACCCAATAATCGAAGTTCTCATTGGCAGAAAACTCCTAGTTTGGGCGGAGTTGCCATTTTTGCAGCGATCATTATTGTTTTTACTATAGCTTCGCATTGGAGTATTTCATCAGATTTTTCATTCTTTCAGGTACTGCCAGCTATTGTTATTCTATTCTTTGTTGGAATAAAAGACGATATTCTAGTTATTGATCCGGCTAAAAAATTGCTAGCCCAACTGACTGCTGGTATTATTTTTATTGGTCTGACCGATATTCGGATCGGTAATTTCTATGGGATGCTGGGAGTACATGAACTACCGTATATAGTAAGCTTTGGACTCACACTATTTATTTTTGTAGTAGTAACCAACGCTTATAATCTGATTGACGGTATAGATGGGCTGGCGGGTTGTTTGGGAGTAATAGCAGCTATTGCTTATGGTATTTATTTTGCCGTAGTCGGAGTAATATGGGGTACTGTATTGTGTGCTACATTAGTTGGAGCATTAGTCGGCTTCTTACGATTCAACTTTTCCAAGCACCACAAGATATTTATGGGCGACAGTGGTTCGCTGGTAGTTGGATTCATTTTAGCGGTATTATCGGTTAAATTTATCCAGTTTAATGAAAGCCCCAATACGTGGTATATTGGTAACGCGCCCACCCTAGCGATTGCGGTGCTAGCTATTCCGCTATTTGATACTTTACGAGTATTTAGCCATCGTCTTTTACGCAGAACTAGCCCGTTCACCCCAGACCGTAATCACGTACATCACCTAATTGTGGATAACGGTCATAACCATGCTCAAGCTACTACCTATCTCTCTATTATAGGAGTGCTGATTATTGCACTGAGTCTGCTCTTTACCCAATCTTCTATAGCACTCTCATTATCTGTTATTGTTTTGATTTTTACCATTTATGCTTTAGCAGTTCAGCGACGTTACCTAGTTCGTAGATCGAAAATAGTAGTGCCTAAGCGCACAGTTATAGCGAAGAAAAAGGTTACTGAGCGCCCTCGAGAGACTCCCCCCTTACAACATCAGACTACAGCTGCCACTAGTATTAATGCTTAAAGTGCCGTACTCCGGTAGTCACCATAGCCATTTGGTGCTGGTCGCAAAAATCGATTGAGTCTTTATCGCGGATAGAACCACCGGGTTGGATAACTGCGGCGATTCCTACTTCGTGAGCAATTTCCACGCAGTCAGGGAACGGAAAAAAAGCATCGGAGGCCATCACTGCTCCGTTTAAATCAAAACCGAATCGGCCTGCTTTATCAATTGCTTGCTTCAGCGCGTCTACCCGAGAGGTCTGCCCTACTCCGCTGGACAACATTTGTCCTTTTTTGGCTAAAATAATCGTATTAGACTTAGTATGCTTACAAACTTTACTAGCGAATAACAGTGCTTCAACCTCATCTTCGGTCGGCTGCTTTTCGGTTACGGTAGTTAGATCAGATTTAGCATCCGTTTTTCGGTCTCGGTCTTGTTCTATTACTCCGTTAAGTAGGGTTTTAAACTGACGATCCTGGGTTAGAAGCTGCTTTTGCAACAGCAGTATCCGTTTTTTCTTTTTAGTGAGAACTTCTAATGCTTCACTAGTGAAAGCAGGCGCGATCAGTACTTCAAAAAACAAATCGTGCATAGCCTCGGCCGCTGCTTGATCTACTTCAGTATTCGTGACTAAGATTCCCCCAAAAGCCGAAACGGTGTCCGCCGCGAACGCTTTCTGGTAAGCTTCTTTTACCGTAGTTCCAGTAGCTACTCCGCAGGCGTTCGTATGCTTCAAAATAGCAAAGGTAGTTTCACTTTCAAATTCCTGAATCAGGGCAACTGCCGCATCAATATCGACCAGATTGTTAAATGAAAGCTCTTTTCCGTGGATTTGCTCCAGCATTTCATCTAGGTTACCGTAAAACTCTGCTGCCTGATGGGGATTTTCTCCGTAGCGTAATGCTTTCTTTTTTAAGCCTTCTTTCGGTAGCAATGACTCTGCACTTTCTCCGGTGAAGTAGTTAGCAATAGCTGTATCGTAGTGAGCACTGGTTTGGAATGCCCCTAAAGCGAACCCTTTCCGGTCTTCTAAGCTAGTCGCACCTTTCTTTTCTTTAAGTAAATCGAGCAATGCTTGGTACTGATTTCGGGATGAAACCACCAGTACATCGCGGAAATTTTTTGCCGCTGCTCTGATTAGCGAGATTCCACCAATATCGATCTTTTCAATAATATCGGCTTCTGAGGCTCCCGAAGCTACTGTATCTTCAAAAGGGTATAAATCAACGATTATTAGATCTAACGCTGGAATATCGTACTCGCCAACCTGACTTTGATCACTTTCATTTTCACGACGATACAGGATGCCACCAAATACCTTCGGGTGCAATGTTTTTACCCTTCCGCCTAAGATGGATGGGTAACCGGTTAGATCTTCTACCGCCGTAACCGAAGCTCCTTGTTTTTCAATAAAATTTTGGGTTCCTCCGGTAGAGTAAATGGTCACCCCTAACTGATGTAGTTGCTGAATAATGGGTTCTAACTGATCTTTATGATATACAGAGATAAGGGCCGATTGAATAGTGTGACTCATAAGTATGTTGATTTTCTTAATGGTTCAATTGCTCGATTGCTGAATTGCTTCACGGATTTGTTCGCTGACTGCTGATCTTATTACTAACTTTCACCTTTCATACTCTATCGTTTCTTCAATAATTCGAGGATAGTATTCATGCTCTAAATGATGTACTTTTTCAGCTACGGTTTCGGCAGTATCGTAGGGCTGCACCCCACAGCTTACTTGAAAGATAACGGCACCTTCGTCGTAATTTTCATTTACATAGTGAATAGTGATACCCGTTACTTCCTCCTTGGCTTCTACTACTGCTTGGTGAACGTGCATCCCATACATACCCTTTCCTCCGTAAGCAGGCAGTAAAGCTGGGTGGATGTTTACGATTCGATTCGGGAAAGCATCAATTAAACCCGGCGGAACCATTAGCATAAAACCCGCCAATACAATCCAATCTACCTGATACGAACGGAGTTTTTCTAATACTCTATTAGTTTGGGTAAGCGCACTTCTCTCAAATATCTCTACCGGAATGTTGAAGCGAGCGGCGCGGGCAATAGCTCCTGCGTTCGGATTGTTCGTAAGCAGCACAGTTACCCGAATAGAAGAATGATCACGAAATCGCTCAAAAATCCGTTCGGCATTGGTACCGCTGCCGGAGGCAAATACTGCCAAGTGTTTCATACGGGCGAATATACGAAATTAGTGTTTGTTCTAAGGTGCTGCGGGGTGAAGTATTATGGTACTAATGTATTTGTCTTGAACCCTTAACCTCCGTTTCACAGCTTACTTCAGGCTTAACCCGAGGGTGGCTTGAACATACCGCAGTACCTTGGTAGTTGGCAGTAACTACTAAAAGAAGACCATACTGACAATTCCGCTCAATATCAGCAACTTACAAAAGTTGTTTAGTAACGTAAAATCGCGCCGGGTATCGGCTTGTACTAAACGAATAATGAAGAATGTAATAGGAATAACCAGAAGGATGAAGTACGTAATGAGGATTTGATTACCTAACTTTTCGGCTAAGTAAAATAGAAGAAAAACAAAAATCGTCGATAAGATATAAAGCAAGTGTTTCGTTCGGTGAATGCCCCAGGTCACTGGTAAAGTGCGACAGCCAAAGGTTTGGTCGCCAGGCAGGTCTTCCATGTCTTTAATAATCTCGCGCAGCAGCGAGATTGCAAATGCGAATAAGGCATAAGTAAACACCAGAAACTCCTGCTCACGATAATACATTCCCACTAAAGCTACTGCCAGACCGGATAATGCGGCAATAATAAGGTTACCAATAAATGGTAATCTCTTCAAACGATTAGAGTATAACCACAGCAGAAAGACGCTCCCACAGTGAATAAATCCTACTTGCCACGAAAGTAGAAACCCTACCAGAATACCAAACATCGAGAGGGCTATATGTCCAACCATTACGTAACGACGCTTCAAGGTAGTACCCACAACCACTCGTTGAGGTCGATTGATCAAATCAATTTTAACATCATAGTAATCATTGATCATGTAACCGGCAGCGGCAATACAAACCGTGGAGAAAACCAGCAGAAACAATCGTATATCAGTAAGGTAGGCCCGTTGCCCATGATGAACATCTACCAGGAAATAAGCGGTGAAATATTGAGTTAAGGCTAAGAACAAAAGGTTATACACCCGAGTGAGTTTAGCAAGCCCCTTGGTCCAGTAAAATAACCGGAATGGTATTAGTAATGCTTTAACATTTCCCATAGCTCCACTAGAACGTAATTTGCTCAATATTGATTTATCCAACAAGTAATAAAAAAGCACTTCAACGAATGAATCTCATAAAATTTGGGTTATAACGGCTATTACTAGCGAAAACCCCTTTTACCTTTTGCATATTTGGCAATAAATTTGGGTAATTACCAAGCTAGATAGTGACTAATGGTACAATAATTTAGCAAACTTGTAGTAACTTAGCAACTCGAATTAGATCAATTTTTTATGAATTCGCGGGAAGAACAATTACTAGCACTGGCGCAAGAACGAATTTTAATTTTAGATGGGGCAATGGGCACCATGATTCAGCGACATAAGCTGGGGGAAGACGATTTTCGGAATGAAGCTCTAAAAGATCACCCTCATCCCCTGCAAGGGAATAATGACCTTTTATCGGTCACCCGACCCGATGTAATCCGTGAGATCCATCAACTGTATTTTGAAGCGGGAGCTGATATTGCCGAAACTAATACATTTAGCGGAACCGCTATTGCTCAAGCAGACTACGGACTGGAAAGTTTTGTCTATGATATAAATTTTCAGTCGGCAAAAATTGCCCGAGAGGTAGCTAATGAATTTACTGCTCGCGAACCAGATAAGCCTCGCTTTGTAGCCGGTTCTCTAGGACCAACCAACAAAACTGCCTCTTTGTCACCCGATGTGAATGATCCGGGCTACCGAGCGGTAACTTTTGACGAACTAGCTAAAGCGTATTATGAGCAAATTACTGGATTGGTGGAAGGCGGAGCGGATATGCTTTTGGTAGAAACAGTATTCGATACCCTGAATGCCAAAGCGGCACTGTTTGCGATTCATACTTACTTTGAGGAAAACCATATTTCGCTACCGATTATGATTTCCGGTACTATTACCGATGCCAGTGGCCGCACACTATCGGGACAAACTACCGAGGCGTTCTGGAATTCGGTTATGCACGGCAATCTATTCAGCGTAGGGCTGAACTGCGCTTTAGGTGCGAAGGACTTGCAACCGTATTTACGTGAACTATCGCGTCACGCCCATTGTCTGGTTACCGCGCACCCCAATGCCGGTTTGCCCAATGAATTTGGGGAGTACGATCAAACTCCCGAAGAGATGGCTGCTGAAATTGAGGCTTTCGCCCAAAAAGGATACTTAAATGTTGTGGGTGGCTGCTGCGGCACTACTCCTGATCATATTCAGGCCATTACTCGAATGGCTGAAAATTATGCGCCTCGCACGGTATCTCACCAAAGTACGCCCGTTACTGTATAAAATCCTATCCACTACTGCTTTATGTCAAAAACTTCGTTAGAAGATGCTTTGGTTGCTCAGGTTTTATCTGATGCTAGCATTCAACCTTTACGCCTCAGCGGGCTGGAGCCTTTAGTTATTAATAAGCATATGGGCTTTGTCAATATTGGCGAACGTACCAACGTAACCGGGTCGCGCAAATTTGCTCGCCTTATTGCCGAGGAGAGGTACGAGGAAGCCATTGAAGTAGCTCGTGATCAGGTAGAGAATGGCGCCCAAATCATCGATATTAATATGGATGACGGGATGCTGGATGGCGAAGCCTGCATGGTGAAGTTCGTCAACCTTATTTCTTCCGAACCGGACATTGCCCGCGTTCCCTTCATGATTGATTCTTCCAAGTGGCCTATTATTGAGGCTGGGTTGAAAGTAGTGCAAGGAAAATCGGTGGTGAACTCCATCAGTATGAAGGAGGGAGAAGAAGAATTTGTTCGGCAAGCCAAACTTATTCGTAAGTACGGTGCTGCTGTCATTGTGATGGCCTTTGACGAAGATGGGCAAGCCGATAACTACGAACGTCGTATTGAAATCGCGCAACGTTCCTACGATATTTTAGTCAACCAAGTAAACTTTCCACCTCAAGACATTATTCTCGATCTGAATATCTTCCCCGTTGCCACCGGAATGGAAGAGCACCGCCGTAATGCACTAGATTTCTTTCTAGCTACTAAGTGGGTACGTGAGAACTTACCGGGAGTTCATGTGAGTGGCGGGGTTAGTAACGTAGCGTTCTCTTTCAGAGGTAACAATAATGTTCGCGAAGCGATGCACTCCGCTTTCCTGTATCACGCCAAACGCTCCGGAATGGATATGGGTATTGTAAACCCCACGATGCTGGAGGTGTACGATAATATTCCGAAGGATTTACTGGAACGCATTGAGGATGTGCTACTCGATCGGCGCGACGATGCCACCGAACGACTGATTGAGTTTGCCGAACAGGTAAGGGGTAATGGAAAAGAGAAAAAGAAAGTAGATGACTCTTGGCGACGTGAACCAGTAGAAAAGCGGCTGGAATACGCCTTGGTCAAAGGGATTGCTGAATTTGCTGAGAAAGATACGGAGGAAGCCCGCCAGCAATTTGATCGGCCTATCCAAGTGATTGAAGGTCCACTAATGGACGGAATGAACGTAGTGGGTGACTTGTTTGGTGCGGGAAAAATGTTTTTACCTCAGGTAGTGAAAAGTGCCCGGGTAATGAAAAAAGCGGTGGCTTACCTTATTCCTTTTATTGAGGAAGAAAAAGGAGGTGTCGTTCAGAGCAAAGGGAAAATTTTACTGGCTACGGTGAAGGGAGATGTACACGATATTGGTAAAAATATTGTCGCCGTGGTGCTAGGCTGCAACAATTACGATGTGATTGATATGGGCGTGATGGTTCCTGCCCAGAAGATTCTAGACAAAGCTCGCGAGGAGAACGTAGATATTATCGGTTTGAGTGGTCTCATAACTCCTTCATTAGATGAGATGGTGAACGTAGCCAAACTGATGGATGAGCAAGGGTTTACCACTCCACTACTGATTGGGGGGGCAACTACTTCCAAAATCCATACTGCCGTAAAAATTGAGCCGAGTTATCAGCAGGGCGTTATTCATGTGTTGGACGCTTCCCGCTCGGTGCCGGTGGCTAGTAACCTACTCAACGAAGAAGCGCGTGACGGCTTCAAGCAAAAAACGCAAGAGGAATACCAGCAGATGCGCGACCGCCACGCCGGGAAGAAAACTCGCAAAGCATTTACTCCTTTGGCTGGAACCCGCGCTGATAAATTTCAAACCGATTGGTCGGATCGGGAAGTAAAAAAACCGCAGTTTTTAGGCACGAAAGTTCTCAAAGAATATCCGCTAGAAGAAATTGCCCAGTACATTGACTGGACTCCCTTCTTCATGACCTGGGAGCTAGCTGGAAAATTCCCCAATATTCTAAAAGACGAAGTTGTGGGCAAAGAAGCTCGCTCGCTCTACGCTGATGCCCGGGAGATGCTGGAGAAGATGATCCAAGAAAAATGGATTACAGCTAATGCAGTAATTGGGTTTTTTCCTGCCAATACTGTGCGTTGCGACGATATTGAACTCTACCGCTTTAATGAAGGAGAAGAAGATCGTAGTCAAAAGCTCACTACTTTGCATCATCTGCGCCAACAAACCAAAAAAGCAGCAGGTAAAGAATACTTTAGCCTAGCTGATTTTGTTGCGCCTAAAGACACTGAAGTAGCCGATTATGTGGGCGGCTTTGCCGTAACTACCGGAGTTGGTTCCGAAGAGATTGCCAAACGCTTTGAGGCCGACCACGACGATTACAATTCTATTATGGTAAAGGCTCTAGCCGACCGCTTGGCCGAAGCCTTCGCCGAATTGATGCACCGTCGCGTTCGTACGGAGTTTTGGGGCTACGCTCCCAATGAAGATTTAAACAACGAAGCCCTAATCCGGGAAAAATACACTGGTATTCGTCCAGCACCGGGCTACCCTGCTTGCCCCGACCATACTGAAAAGGAAACACTATTTTCGCTGTTAGACGTTACCGAAAATACTGGAATCTACCTAACCGAAAACTTTGCTATGTTCCCAGCTGCTTCGGTCAGTGGTTGGTACTTTTCGCACCCGCAATCCCGCTACTTCGGCATTTCCCGCATCGACGAAGACCAACTTAAGGATTACGCTCAGCGCAAAGGTATGCCATTAGAAGTATGCCGAAAGTGGCTGAGTCCTTATTTAGAGGATTAAGAAAGTAGGGAGAGGGGAGTTTATTTATACTCTCTACTCCTGGTATACTACGTACATCACGGTTTCTCCCACAGCTTTTAGAGTTTCTCGGCTGATGATGTCCATATTATCGGCGTGGGTGTGGTGATAATCAGCAAAGTAGAAGTCGCTGGTAGGTTCGTGCTCAATAATATTCACCATCGGAATTTTGGCTTGGTAATTCACGTACACGTGGTCATCTATAATATCAGGACTATCTTTATAAACGAAATATTGTCCATGACCTAACTGATGCCCCGTAGCCCAAATTCGTTTCAGCACACTAGGAGCAGCTTGACGGGAGACCCCTTCCTGATAAAAAGTAGCGTTTTTCGCCCCTACCATATCCAGTAAAATACCGTAGTACGCTGAATAGCGCGGTTCATGTTTGTTGTTAGACCAATGTTGAGATCCCAAACACCAGTATACCTGCTGTGAGCTTTCGGGCCGTAGCTCACTGTAGCTTTCTGGTTCGCCGTAGTCTTCGCCGTCGAACAAAATAATATCAACCCCCATATCTGGTAGCGAATCCTGGTTCATTAGCCGAGCCATTTCTAGCAATACTGCCACTCCACTGGCTCCATCATTAGCGCCTAAAATAGGCTCCTGTGTTCGCACAGAATCTTTATCGGCGTAAGGTCGGGTATCCCAATGAGCTGCTAACAAAATACGCTTCGATTTATCGGGCTGATAGGTAGCAATAATATTATTGAGATTAAGCACGGTGCCGTCGTAAGCCATAGCTTCAAACGATTGTAGTTGTACATCAGCTCCAAACCGGGTAAACTTTTCTACCAGATACTCCTGGCATTCTTGGTGAGCAACTGAGTTAGGCACACGCGGTCCGAAAGCTACTTGCGCTTCCAGATAAGTGTAGGCTGAGTCAGCATGAAATGTTGGAACATACTTAGGATCTTCCGTTTGTTTCGTTGCTTCTTCTATTGAGCCCGACTGGCAACCTACTAAAAAGGCAATGCAACTTATTAAACAATAGTGCGGCCAGATTCTATTTGTCATAGCATTGCTATTATTATTTTCTTTTCAGCATAACAGCTAATAAAACTAAAAAATTTGCGAACCATCCGTAAAAATGAATTTTGTTGATTCCGGTGTTGTTGCATCAACAAGCTAAACAGGTGATAATAAATATCTTCAGGGATAGTAAGCCACTTTCTTCAATACTTTTGCTTTGAATAACATATTTGCTAACTTTGCAGGAGTTTGTTACAGCAACATTCAAGAGGGGGCTATCGTCCCCTCTTTTTTGTTATAATTTATGGCAATACCGGACAAAATTATCCAGTGGGTTTCTAACATATTGGAGGAAAAAGATAGTCATTTTTTTCTGGTAGACACTCGCGTGAACCAAACTCCTGCCGGAACCAAAGTGATTGTACACGTTGATGGTGACGAAGGGATTTCTATTGACACCTGTGCTGAGGTGAGCCGAACTTTGGCTAACCGACTGGAAGAGGAAGAATTAATTAGTGGAAAATACGTGTTAGAAGTATCTTCGCCCGGTTTAGATCAGCCGTTGAAGCTTCATCGGCAGTACCAGAAAAATGTAGGGCGCACAATAAAGGTGTTGACACAGGATAATAAAACTACGCAGGGAATTTTGTTAGATGTAGCAGATGATGCCATAGAACTTGAACCGACAAAACGCCAGCCCCGGACTAGTTCCGGGGGTAAGAAAAAGAAGAAAAGCGAACCACCGCAGATGGTGCGAATTCCTTTTGATCAAATTAAAAAAACTAACGTACTAGTTACATTCTAAGCATATGATGGACACGGCAACTTTAATCGAGTCGTTTGCGGATTTTGCCCGGGGCAAAAATATTGACCGTCCCACCATGATTCGCATTCTGGAAGACGTTTTTCGGGCGATGGTTCGTAAGCGATACGAAACTGACGAAAACTTCGATGTTATTATTAACGCTGACAAAGGTGACCTGGAGATTTGGCGCTTTCGGGAGATCGTAGACGACAATTCCGAAGATATTTGGGATCACGATAAAATAAGTATTACCGAAGCACAAAAAATTGAACCTGATTTCGAGATTGGTGAAGAAGTAGCTGAAGAAATTAAGCTAGAAGACTTCGGTCGCCGTACTGTAATGATGGCTCGCCAAACACTAATTCAGAAGGTAAAAGACCTGGAAAAAGATATTCTGTTCCAGAAGTATAAAGACTTAGTAGGCGAAATTATTGTCGGTGAGGTATACCAAATTCTGAGCCGCGAACTTCTGTTAATTGATGG
>CAKZPJ010000398.1 GCA_937138955.1 uncultured Flammeovirgaceae bacterium
CAGATCGCGGTTCCACTCCATGGCGTTCATAGACAGATCCAGATGGGCATCGAAGATAAGTGGGAGAGAGGATTCGGCCTTCATTATTGGTAAATTCGGTGGCGGGCGGCAATCTCCCAGAAGCTACTGAGGCGGTGATCAGTCACAATACCTGCCTGTTGGTGCAAGGCTACCGTAGGGCAAATGTGCCAGGGCCAGCCGTATAAAACATCCCCAATACTCCACTGCTCAGCTTGGGCTGTTCTAATTACCATATGCTCTTCGCTATGAGTAGTAATCTTAGCATCCTCTATCTGGGGAAAATATATTGGCGATCCTTTCGTCTCGGAAGCTACCGCCTTATGACCTAAGTCTAAGCAAAGCAAACCTTGGCTAGGTCTACTAATCACCCGAGTGAAGAGGCAAGCCGCAATCTCGAACGGAAGATCCGTAAATTGGGAGTAACCGTAGTCCCACAGCAGCGTAGTGCCCGGCGACAAATGCCGCTCAGGAAAGCGAGCGTGAATGGGAAAGGTAATGCTACCTCCACAAACGATTTCCGCTGACTGCGTTTGGGTTTGTTCTAGTAAAGTATCTAATCCAGTCATTCCTGCCTGCGCCGCCTTGGCTCGTTCTTCTACATCACTTTGGCGTAAATGCCCATCGTAGGCATGCCAGCCCTGAAACGAGAGGTCGCTTTGTTGAACCCGCTGAAAAAGCTCGGCAGCAGCTTCTATGCCAATGCCTGTCCGATGCATTCCTACATCCAGATCAATAAAAACCGAAATAGAAACTTCATGCTTACTCCACTGTGCTACATGTTCTGGGTGGTCGATCAATACGGCGAACTCAATATGAGGATACTGGTTGATAAGCGCAATCAATCGGTCTTGTGTGGGACCTACCAGAGGATAGGCTAGCAAGATTTCGGCAGCACCGCTTTCTGCTAGCAGTTGAGCTTCGGCTAGGGTGGCACACTTAAATTTACGAATGCCTTTGGCGATCTGCATCTCAATAATATCGCGGCATTTGTAGGTTTTGGAATGAGGACGTAGCCGCTCCGCCGACCCAGCAATGTTGATCATTCGATCAATATTCGCATCGATGCGGTCGGGGTAAAATAGCAGAGCTGGAGATAGTAAATCATCCGCATTAGATATATCGTACCACTGGTTCATAGGCTTAGTACAATTCAAAAATAGCTTCTACTTCTACGGCAATATTCCCGGGTAAGATTATACCCACCGCACTGCGAGCACCCTTGCCAAGGTCATCACCTAGTATTTCTACCATCAGATCGCTAAAGCCGTTTATTACTTGGGGGTGCTCATAAAAATCAGGTTGGCTGTTGACCATTCCTAGGGTTTTGACCAGTCGCTTGATAGTGCTGAGCTTACCTAATTGATTTTTGATGGTAGATAGCATGGTTAGTCCTACCTGTCGAGCCGCTTGATACCCTTCCTCTGTATTCAACTCCGATCCTAACTTTCCCTTAATCAGTGACTGATCGCTTCTCACTGGTCCTTGCCCGGAAACGTACAGCATTTTATCGACGATAATTACTGGTTTGTAGACTCCCCCGGCGGGAGGCGCGGGAGGAAGCGGTAATCCTAGCTCTTTAATTCGTTCTTCTACGTTAATCATAGTTTAACCTGGATTAAATAATTTGATCGAGAATAAGAACCCCGATAAGTCCTACGATAGATACAGTGGTTTCCATCACCGTCCAGGACATCAGGGTTTCTTTAATACTTACATTAAAATATTCTTTGAACAGCCAAAATCCACCGTCGTTGATGTGTGAGAAAGTGATGCTCCCAGCCCCGGTAGCCAGCACTAGTAGTTCGGGCGATACTCCCTTAGCCCCGACCATCGGCAGCATAATGCTAGCTGCGGTCAAGGCCGAAACCGTAGCGGAGCCTACACTTACTCGAATCAGAGCGGCGATAATCCAGGCAAGAAGAAGTGGAGACATACCTAGCCCCCCCAGTACTTCGCCAATTTGCTCGCTCACTTCGGTGGCTACCATAATGGCTTTAAATGCGCCCGCTCCGGCAATGATTAATAATACCACCGCAATACTAGAAACAGCGGACGCTAAGGTTTTCGTCACAGCACCTATGTCTCGCCCCGTTCGAACTCCTAAGAAATAAATAGCTGCAAGCACTGATAGTAGCATGGCAATAGCTGGATTACCCAAAGCCGTGATGACTGGGTGAGGAGCAAAAGTGCTGACTAACGAGGCACCGCCGATTAGAATTACGGGAAGCAGAGCCACTAGTAGGCAAATAGTTAGTGAAGGAACCGGGTAGCGATCATCGGTTTCTACTACGTACTCCTTGAGTAACTTAGGTTGAATGCGTTGCATTGTCTTTCGTAGCAGAAATTTGGCGGCTAATATAGCCGGAATCCCGGTGATAATTCCGTAGATCAATGTGAGGCCAAGGTCGGCACCGTACATCTCAGCAATAGCGGTAGGGGCCGGATGGGGGGGAAGGAAACCGTGGGTTACCGAGAGAGAGGCCAGCATCGGTAACCCGACATACAACAGCGGTAGTTTAGTGTTAGCTGCAATGGCAATAACCAAGGGTACCAGAATAACAAAGCCTACCGTGTAAAACATAGGGATACCCACAATGAATCCGGTTACGATAAGTGCTAGTTGAATGTTTTTAAGACCAAACGCGGTTACTAGCTTATTCGTAATTTTATTGGCGGCTCCGCTTTCGGCCACCAGTTTGCCCAGCATAGCACCGAAGCCTAAAATGATAACCAACGAACCTAGCGTATCACCAATGCCGTGCTGAATAGCATCTACTGCTTCCGCTACCGTCAGACCTCCTGTTATTCCTACAAAGAGGCATACTAGTACGAAGGCAATAAAGGTATCCAGCTTAACTACTGTTACCAGAAGAATAAGCATGATAATGCCCAGAACGATAGGAAGAAAAACCATTAGCTAGGTAGTGTGCCGTTAGAAGTCCGCTAAAGTAGCAAAATGGAATGGGCACGGCAAATAGAAAATATTAAGCTGATTGGCAAAGGTGGCTATTTGAGGCGAGGTGAAAGTATGTTATTGGTAAAATTAAGAATGGAACATTATCAGTTCTACAGTAATCACTTAACTTATAATGTTAGTAATCTGAGTTAGCTGATAATAGTCAGTGCTGCTATTTCGCACTCGTCTAGCTGTTTCACGTAGCGAGGTTTTATACTCAGCTTTGCTTTTTGTCTAGACTCTAAACTGCCTTCTAGGAGTGTTTTTAATACCTCTGGGTGAATGTAGTATTTGCGACATACGCTGATAGTGTTACCAAGTTCCTTTGCCACCAATTTAATAAGAGTAGTTTCTAGTTTAAGGCGAGGGTTTTCTATTTGTAGTGCTTTAGCTTCTTCCCGCTTTTCAATTGCAGTAACGGTACCGTGCCAAGTACGAAAATCTTTGCACGTAAATTGCTCGCCCGCAATGTTCTGTAAATATTCGTTTACTTCTTGAGAGCGGATATGATGATATTTGCCATCTTGACCCTGATACTTAAAGATTTCGTAACCCGGCAGTTCCGAGCATCGCTTAATCAGCCGAACTAGTTGGTTCTGCTTGATACTTATTTTACGGTACTTACCACTCTTCGCCCGGTATTCAAGGCGAGCGTTGCCTTTCTCAAATTCAAGATGCTTTCTTCGCAAAGTGGTAAGCCCAAATGTCTTGTTCTCTCGCTTGTACTGCTCATTTCCAATTCGTATCCCGTATTCGTCAAGCACCTGAAGAATAAGTGCCAACACCTTTCGCTTGGGCCATCCTTTTTCTTTTAAATCTCGCTCTACTTTTAGCCGAATAATAGGCAACTTCATGCCGAACAACTTCAGTCTATCAAATTTAGCTTTATTACGATATTCCGTCCAGGAAGGATGATAGCAATATTGTTTTCTTCCCTTTGCATCGTAGCCGGTGGCAAGCAAATGACCATTAGGGTCTTTGGATATCCAAACATTATCCCAGTCAGGCGGGATTCCCAATGATCGTATCCAACTTAACGTTTTTTTTTCGCGCAGTTTGGCTCGCTCATCGAAGTACGAGTGACCCCGCCCCCATTTCTTGCGTAAATAGCCCGGTTGAGAGTCATCTTGGTAAATTAAGTCTCGCGGGAGTCCGCTCATTAAAGGAAATCCCATAATGAAAGAACTTAAGCTTTATCTACTTCACTCTCTAGCTTGAGAACTTGAGAGCCATCTTCCTGCTCAATGAGCAGTGCCTTATTTCCTGATTCGCCTTTGCGGGTAATTTCACTGCCATCAATAGTTTTGGTGACTTCTTCGGTAAAAGACTCAGTTACCTTCCCCTGCGCTTCTCCATTACCCCATTTCCACTTAACTTTAGATCCTTTCTGTATCATTTGTCTTAAAGAATTAGCTTAAAAAAATATAAATTAATGACGATAGATCGCCTCATTCAAAAAGTTACTACTACTAAACTGAAACGTAGTAGTGTATGTTGATTTATTCCTTAAAATAGAAAAAGCACGTTACATTGTTGCAACGTGCTCTTGATTGAAAATCCTATGACTTACGAACATCCCAAGTAATGTTTCGTCTGATCAGCAGTTTGACTAAACTGGAAGTTACTCCAACTATTACGGTCCAAGCCAGTGCTTGCTGAATTGAAACATCACGATCAGCTGGATTCTTAGGCGGTTCTTCACGCATGGCTTGGCGCCACCCGAATTCAATAATCCGCTTAACTAGGACGGCACTAATCATAGTTGCCCCTCCAATAACCCAGTTGTTTAGTTGTTCCTCATCGTCAAAATTTTCTCTAATTCTTCCTAATAAACTCATATCTGGTTGGTTAAATACTGCTAGGTAATACGCGGTAGCGAGCTTTCACAAACATAAATACACCGTAGCAAGCTAGACCTATTGCAATGATACCTAAGAGGATAGTTCCCCAAGTACTGCTAGACTGAATAAAGTCAAATGCTTGTTGAGTTCCTCCTGCTTCGTTCGGGTTAGCCTCAATAGCTGCTCGTAGAAAAAAGTAACCAATAATTGAAATCACAATTCCGCGAGCGATATACCCAACAAAACCTGCTTTACGCAGAATATCTTTTACTCTATAATCTAATTCACTGTCGTTAATCTTCTTAGCATACTTACCACTTACCGACCTATATATTTGATAAGCTGCTTTACCAAAAAATACAACTGCTACAATTCCAACCAATATCTGGCCAAAAGGTTGCCCTAAAAGCACATCAACTATCGTTTCTTTCTGACTTCCTCCACCACTACCTGAACTTCCACTAGTCAATAGCATACGTATTGCTTCGTAGGCAAATACACCATAAAGCACTCCACTAGCCGCATACCCAATCCGACTAGCTATTCCTCCTTTATCGTCTCCTTTATCTTCTGGGTCTCGAAAAGCTTGAATAAATCGCCAGATTACGTAACATATAAGTCCGGCAGCGAGTATTCCTAATAATATTTTCCCAAAGGGTTGCTGGTAGATAAATTCCAAAGCGGAGCTTTTTCCTGCTTTTTCCCCACCAGAGCCAAAAGCATACATAGCAGTCAGTACCCCTAAAATTACATAGACAACTCCTTTAGCGAACATCCCTACCCGGGCTATTTTCCTAACGGATTCATCTTTAGATTGATCTAATGTTACATTCATAGTATCGAGAGTTAAAAGTAAACCCTAGGAGTTAGCCTAGGGATATAATTATTTTAAAGTAAAAAATGCGTGAATCACGCCGGGTACCCATCCGACAAGGGTAAGCAGTACATTGAGCCAGAATGATCCAGAAAGACCCTTTTGTAGCCCAACGGCTAATGGTGGTAATATGATAGCTAGAATTATCGTTAAAAGTGACATATCAAAATGTATGTTAAGTTCAAAAAAATATTTCATCGATACTTAATGAAATACCCTGCCAAAACCCAGAACTTAACTGTTTTCACTAGAAAGCTACACAAAAAAAAGCTGTTTATATGGTATCTGAGCGCGTTTTGCTCTCCTAAAATGTTAACGTATTATTACTATGACTTCCCTTTTACTTGGTGACAGCTCTGTTGAGGAAAAAAGGATGGGCTTCCCCAAAGCGTAGAAAAAATTTCTCAGAGAATAGCAGATTACTCTTGAGTTACTGTTTCTTAAAAGCATAAGTATTAGGTTTTTTTGACTATAACAGTAGAAAAAAGGCGGAAAACGAAACCTGGCACAGGATTTTCGTATATATGGGTGAACCTTTTAAACTTTTTTTATCTATGAGATTACTATCAGGAATTATTGCTGGAACATTAGCTGGAATTGCTGCAGGTGTATTGATGGCTCCCGATAAAGGAGATAGCACCCGAAAAAAACTAAACAAAGAAGGTACTCGCGTCCGCTCAGATGTTGAGAAATCTTTGAATGAGGGTATTTATAACCTTTTAGATTCTGTAAGCCAAGCTATTGACGACTATTCTAAACGTAGTCAGAAATCATTAAAGCAGGCTAAGAAGAAAAAGCGGTACATCAATTTCTAAAAAAACCAAACTCAAGTTGTTTAGCAGCACAGAAACTTTTAAGCGTCTTCATTTTTTTGACGGATTGTAAGCAAGAGAGACAAGAAAAAGCGATCGATTGAAGGCATTCATAAAATCTTAACTTTTTATATTTCTTCATTTTCTTTTGTGCTGCTAAATTTTTTCACTACCCAAATTTACTATGAATCTTGATCTAGAAAGTCCTCTAAAGTTGGTTACTGACAAATTGGAGGGTTGGGTTCAGTCTTTTCTGTCCCATTTGCCCAATTTGGTGGTAGCTGTACTAGTAGTTGTACTTTTCTTTTTGTTAGCTAAGGTCTTACGAAATACTATCACTAAGCTACTTCGAAAAGTATCTGCTAATGAGGCAATCAATAATCTTTTATCTACCCTTCTATTTGTAGCGGTTGTTGCTACTGGTATATTCATTGCGTTGGGTATTTTAGATCTAACCGATGTCGTAACTACTTTACTAGCTGGAGTAGGAATTATTGGATTAGCTTTAGGATTCGCTTTTCAGGATATTGCGGCTAACTTTATATCTGGAATACTGATTGCAGTACGGCAACCATTTAAGATTGGCGATCTTATAGAAAGCGGAGATTACTTCGGCAAGGTTAGCGATATTAACTTACGCACTACTACCATTAGATCACTACAAGGTTTAGATGTACTAATACCGAATAAAGATATTTTTGGAAATCCAGTAGTTAACTATACTCGAACCCAAGACCGCCGGGTAGATTTATCGGTAGGAGTTTCTTACGGAGATGATCTAGAGAAAGTAAAGGACTTAACCCTTGAAACGGTCAGTAATCTGGACAGTATAAATCAGGACAAAGACGTTACGCTATTCTACAATGAGTTTGGTGGAAGCTCTATCAACTTTACAGTGCGTTTTTGGGCAAAATCCCCCAAACAACCTGACTTTTTGCAAGCTCAAAGTGATGCTATTATGGCTATACAAAGAGCCTATGACCAAAATGATATCGTAATTCCATTCCCAATCAGAACGTTAGATTTTGGAGTGAAGGGAGGAGAAAAACTTTCGGAGATGACGATTAACCACAAAAATGGTCAATCGGCCGACAATTAACGTTAAATCAAACTTTTTACATTTAATTTTTTAAGAACTATGAAAACGAATTTCAAAACAATAGCTGCTTACTTTTTTGCAGGAACCTTTTCTCTGGCAGTATTTACAGCTTGTGACTCTACTCAGAACACTGCTAATGAAGCAGCCAATGAGACTGAAGAAGCTATGGAAGAAGCTGGTAATGAGCTAGAAGAAGTATCTAACAATTGGGAAAATGAGCAAGAGGAATGGGAAACCAAACTGAATGATAAAATCGAACAGTTAGAGCAAGATATGGAAAGTGCTACGGATGAAGCTAAAGCAGAGTACAAAGAAGAAATTGATGAGTTGAAGACTGAATTAGATCACATCAAAAATTCTACTGCTGCTAGCTGGGCTGACGTTAAAGAAGAAGTAAATGAAACTTTTGATAACATTGAGAAAGAGGCTGAAGAAGTAGAAAATGAAATAGAGAATTAATAGCAACTGCTAATTTATTGATTCAAGTGAGAAGAACAGGTCACCTACAGGTGACCTGTTTTTTTGTGCTCTAGCTCTAATTATCGGATACTTAAACTCTCAGAAAGACTCACATATGCTGCAGTAGCTTTTGTGCTATTATGACATATCCCACAACCAAATGCAGTTAATTATCTGGCGGAAACTATAGAACTTTAACAGTACGCTTCACTGAAAATCTAGCTTATACTCAATTTGTGAGATATAAGAAATGTCACTATATTATCGGCATTTGTCGCGATAAATAAGGAAGTACTTCGGCGGTATTATTATCAAACTAACTACTACAAACGAAACCTATTGATATGTCTACCCGAACCAAAGAGCAAATTAGAAACCACTACGAGGTAAAAAGAGCATTAGCCGACAAATTAAGAAAATCTAATCGGGAGGAGCGTAAATTACTATTCCGAGTGATGTACGATGAGCTATTTGAGAAAGTGCCCGATCATCCTCGCCTAACCAAGCGCTCTAATCCAGAAGTCACCCTAAGGCGAAATAAAAATAAAATAAAAATGGTACGCAATCTTCTTGATAAGCGAACTGTTTTCGCTGAATTTGCTCCAGGTGATTGCGAGTTTTGTTTCTACGTAGCCGATCAAGTACAGCGGGTTTACGGAATGGATATTTCCGATCAGACTGATCCTAGCCGTGTTCGTCCTGATAACTTTGAGCTAATTGTATACGATGGCTATGATTTAAATATGCCTTCAGGCAAAATCGACGTGATGTTTAGCGATCAGTTTATTGAGCACTTACATCCTGAAGATGTGCCGGAGCACTACACTTTGGCTCGCCAACTATTAGCACCAGGCGGAAAGTATTCGTTTCGTTATCCACACATCTACCGGGGGCCGGAAGATATTTCGCGCTTTTTCACGGATGTTCCCACTGGGTTTCATCTGAACGAGAATACATTCACCGCTACTGTTGAACAACTAAAAAAAGCAAATTTTAGCCACTATCAGTGCTACTGGTTTTTAAACGGCATACGGGTTCCGATACCTTTTGGGGTATTCCGCCTAACTGAGCGACTGTTTAAAAATGTGCCAGCTCGTTTCCGACGACGAATTGCTCCCTTTTTGTTTCCTACAGTGCACATAGTAGCTACTAAGTAAAACTTATCAGTGCTATAGTATAACCAAAAAAAAGGTTTAGTCTCATTTCAGAGTTAAAGCAAACATGCTTTGCATAGTATTGCGTACTATCAGACAAGAACTATAATTCTTATCGCTACGGGACTCGATATAATACTCAGGCTGCTACGAAATACTTTCTGGTTATCTCTCTTCAGAGAACCTTATTGTAGCGTATCAACTTCATCCTACAACATTTACTATGGCTTATATCAAAATAATTCTTCTGCTAATTATCTACTGGACAGGCCATAGTGGGTTAGCACAGTCTGCCTTTACTTTTGCTGAAAAAATTATAGAGCCCGGCACAAGAACGTATATAACTATTCCGGTAGATGATGGTGAAGAATCTACTGTTATTCCAATAACAATCTTTCACGGTACCCAAGATGGGTCAACACTGGGTATTACGGCAGGGGTGCATGGCTATGAATATCCGCCTATTGTGGCCGCTCAGCAGTTGATTGAACAGATCGACGTGAGTCAGCTAAGGGGTACTATTATTTTGGTACAAATTGCGAATGTTCCCAGCTTTCTTCATCGTTCTCCCTTCGTTAATCCGATAGATGGTAAGAACCTAAATCGAGCATTTCCGGGCAGTGCCTCAGGTACTTTAACCGAAAAGATAGCAGAAATCATTACCAATCAGGTAATTGCTCGTTCCGATTTCTTTTTGGATATCCACGGGGGTGATGCATCGGAAGATTTGATGCCCTACGCCGCTTATTACGATAATGATCAGCAAGTGGGTAGTTCTCAACAAGGAAAAGCAATGGCTGTTGCCTTAGGCTTTGATCATATAATTAGGTTTGATACCAATGGTAAGGAGTACATGGAAGAAGAACAACCTAGCTTATATTGCTCGGCTGAAGCATTTAAACGAAACATGCCCTCTATTGATATTGAATGCGGTAGACTAGGTCAGACAAATCCCTCATTAGCACATAAGATAGAAAAAGGAGTGCTAAACCTACTCCATCATTTACAGATGTTGCCTAACAAACTTACTGATGATTCTAACCGAAAGATTATACATATTGACCAGAGAGCGTACATAAGCAGCACGTACCAAGGTATTTTTTATCCGGCCAAGTCGGCTGGAGCGTATGTTGTTGAAGGAATGAAATTAGGTTACATAACTGACTTCTTTGGGCAGGTACTTGACACAATCTATGCTGATGAATCAGGGGTTATTCTGCTAATAATAGGTACGCCACCAGTAAATGAAGGCGAAACACTAGCTGTTATTGGCGCAGTAGAGCAATAGTATCAGCTAATTTTTTGTCGTAACCTAACTATTACATGCATCAAATAGTATAAGTAGGTGAAATAATCACTGCTATGATCCGCTTACTATGTATTATCTTTTTAATTACACCAATGGGTTCACAAACAATATTTGACTTTACTACTGATGCCGACATCCAAAACTGGAGGGTAGTAGATGATGGAGTGATGGGTGGAGTATCGTCGGGAAGATTCACTTTAAATGAGGATGGCTTCGGAGTTTTTGCCGGGGAGGTTTCATTAGAAAATAATGGTGGCTTCTCTTCCGTACGCTATCGGCTCGATAAATTGCCTATAAAATCACGTACTACTATTCGTATTAAATTACGGGGCGATGGTAAAAAGTATCAGTTTAGAGTGAAAGCTAGTGTCAATGACTACTATTCCTATATAGCCACTTTTAGCACTTCCGGCGAATGGGAAGAAGTTAACATTCCACTAGCGGAAATGTACCCGGCATTCCGAGGAAGAAGGCTCGATCAGCCCAATTTTCACGAAGATTATATGGAAGAAATAGCCTTTCTAATAGGGAATAAGCGGGAGGAAACGTTTAGATTGATGATTGATGCGATAGTACTAGAATAAAACCTTGTAATCTGATACATAATGGCTAACACAAATCTAAAAGCCCAGCAAGTAGGGGGAAAGTACGCCACCCAAGCAACATTAGTTACCGAGCTCGTAGTACTTTGCCTATTAGCGACTTTTTTGCTCTCATCTACCGGATCGATCACTTTTTTGGATGAAATTTTTAGATGGATTAGCCTGCCCGTTTGCATCGTATTTGTTTTAAGTACACTCCTTTTTTCGTATCTACTAGGGCAAAAACTAGCTGTAAGCATTCTCATGAGAGGAAGAAAGTGTTACTGGAAATGCTATACTTCAGCCATTGGAGTAGTACTACTCTCGATTGGAGTAGCTTCTTCTTTCGCATTAATAAATCAAGTCATTGGGCATAATCTGCCCGAGAATTGGATTATTCTTTACGTAGCCAAGCCTATTATCTGGGTGCTTCCACTCAGTATCGTTCCCATATTAGTTGCCGGAACCTGGTACGGAAATGAGCTTATAAAACAAATGAAATAAGTAAGAAAATGCCTTGGTTTGACTGGATGGTAGGTGCCAGACGAGGTTTCCCTTAGGATATACCAGAATAAATCTATCTAGTACACAGAAGTAACGACAGACTATCGAAAAAATGAAAATATTAGTTACCGGAAGTAGTGGTCATTTAGGTGAGGCCTTGATTCGGGAGTTACGGAAAACCGCTGATCAACCTGTCGGTATTGATCTAAACCCTTCGGAATTTACTACGCACATAGGGTCTATTACCGACCAGGCTTTTGTAAATAGTGTAGCAAAAGAGGCTGATTTTATCATTCATACGGCTACCTTACATAAACCCCACGTAGCGACGCACACCTATCAAAACTTTGTTGATGTTAATGTTAAGGGAACCTTGAACTTACTCGAGGCTGCGGTTTCCAATAATATAAAGGCATTTATCTACACCAGCACTACAAGTACGTTTGGCGATATACTGACCCCTCAACTTAATGAACCCGCAGTTTGGGTTACTGAGCAAACACCGTCTATTCCGAAGAATATCTACGGAGTTACAAAAAATGCAGCAGAAGACCTTTGCCAGTTGTTTTATCGCAACCATAAGCTACCTGGTATTATACTAAAAACCTCTCGCTTTTTTCCAGAAGAAGACGATAAACAGGAACTGAGAGATGCTTACGAAGATGTCAATCTACGGGCGAATGAGCTATTATATCGGCGGGTAGACCTGGAAGATGCTGTGTCCGCCCATCTACTGGCTATTCAGCAAGCCGAAAGAATAGGGTTTGCTAAATATATTATTAGTGCTACCTCTCCCTTTCAAGATCAGCATCTGCCTAGGCTAAATACCGATGCCATTTCGGTAGTACGTGAGCTTTATCCTGATTTTGGGATTACTTACCAGCAAAAAGGTTGGAAGATGAACCCTCAAATAGACCGGGTGTACGTAAATAAAAAAGCAAGAACCGAACTTGGTTGGCAGCCAAAGTACGATTTTAGGCACGTACTAGATTGCCTGAAAAAAGGTAAAGACTTTTGTAGCCTTTTGGCGAAAGCAGTAGGGGTGAAGGGGTATCATCCACAAAAATTTACTGAAGGACCTTATCCTGTCACTGACTATTAGACGTTATCACAAGTAATTAGATAAAACTAAACCTGCTTCAGTTCCTGGAGCTATTCTAAAACCTCTTGCATAGAATGAGGCAGTTCTCGAGAGTTAAATGCTGCACCAGAGACATCTCATTTGTGTACTCTGTCCTATCCTAGGAAGGATTTGGGGTAAACAAAGTAAAACCCGAAGACTCTCATCTCCGGGTTTTGTTTTGTTTACTTCTGCTTACTACGGGTTATTTGACAAATGGATAATGGACGTTGGTTTGATTAGTTTAGCAGATATAGTAAGATCATATCATTCCATTTACTGTACCAGTCAGTAAGTAAGGCAAATATTACTTATGCCTGACTTACCTGTGATACTTTAACATTTTTGGGTTTATCTCTCCAATAACGTTAAATGGGACTCGCCTTTATTTTTGGGTTTATGTGGTCTGAGAAAAGGCGATAGTTGTTGAGTGCAATACTAGTTGTTCACTATCTCTTAGAAAAAGCTACTCAGCCGTATTTCCTACGTATGTAAGGTTTCGTAGAAAAGATGAATATTTTGTAAAACAGCAGAATAAACTCCCCTGCCTTCTTTCCACGCGCAGGTCGTAATCTTCAAAATGAGTTTGATGGAAGCATCCTGTCTAGTTCTGAATAAACCGACTTTGTATCATTAAAACCTAGCTACCATTTACGCTTTCTCAGGTAAACCCCAATTAGCCTAGAGTAGAACTGCACTGTTTAAGCAAGAATCTGACCGGTATGATCTTTCGTCTTAACCTTCTTGATGATGTCTTTGATCTTTCCCTCTTCGTCAATAACGAACGTAGTACGAACCGTTCCCATATACTTACGACCGTACATAGATTTTTCTTGCCATACCCCGAACTTTTCGTTCACGGCCTTATCTTCGTCAGCAATTAGCGTAAAAGGTAACTCCTGCTTCTCAATGAACTTTTGGTGAGATTTTACTCCGTCGGGGCTAACCCCAATCACCTCGTAACCGGCCTGCTGAAGTTCGGTATGGTTATCTCGCAGGTTGCAGGCCTGGGCGGTGCAACCGGGAGTGTTGTCTTTGGGGTAAAAGTATAAAACTACTTTCTTTCCTTTATAATCAGATAGTTTTATAGTTTCGCCATCTTGGTTGAGTGCTTCAAAATCGGGGGCAGTATCGCCAACTTGTAATTCCATAGTGTATGTTTCGTTTTTGTTAGGTTTTGTTGCGAAGATACGAGGGAATATTAATTGATAAAAAATTGGAAGACACTTCTCATAATCGACTATTGATTATGAATAGCACTTGACTATAGGAAAGTAGAGTTAGTTTACCGAGAGAAGTTTATTGTTGAATCATCACCAGCGTTTCCTCATCCACTAAATTATAAAGCTCTACTACATCAGTATTTTTCATTCGGATGCAGCCGTGAGAGGCTGGTTGACCGATCAATCCTTCTTCGGGCGTGCCGTGGATATAAATGTAGCGAGAGAATGAATCTACGCCCTTTCCTTGGTTCTTGCCGGGTTCTAATCCGGTGAGGCGTAAGATGCGAGTAGTTACATCGTCTTCTTCTAAATCGGTATCGTCAGTATAGATTTTAGCGGTTCGCCCAGTATTGATGCGACTCCTGAAGATCGATCCGAGCGGGGCATCATCACCAAACTTGCTAATCACTTTATGCTTACCTAGTGGCGTTTTGTTGCTACCGGCTTCGCTGCCAATACCGTATACCGATGTAGATACTGGGTATTCTTTTAGTGGCTGATCATCCTCCATTAAATATAGCTTCTGTTCAGCTATCGAGACTTTAATGAGTCTATCAGGTTTATCCTGACTGTAAACGAATGAAGAACAAACCAGTAGTCCGCTAATTAGTATCAATATTTTCATCAGAACCTTCTATCTTTGAGCTTAGTATAAGAAAATCATTAATGATGTTCTTACGGCAAAAACTATACAAATCTACATAATACTATGAATACAAATCCGATCATTATCTTCGGAGCCAGTGGTTTGGGCAAAGCTGCCTTAGAAATTTTTCAGTCTAACAATGTAGTGGTGTACGGATTTCTGGATGATGACGAGAAACTGCACAACACCGAAATTAATGAAGTTACCGTACTAGGTAATACCGAAGATCACGGCTTTCTAAAACTTATTGGTAAGAAGTGCGATGCGTTCGTAGCTGAAACTGAGCGAGATGTTCGGAAGAAATATTTCAAAATGCTGAACGAGAAGCGGAAAGTAATGCCCGCTAATGCTATTCATTCCCAAGCCATTGTTTCCAGTAATGCTTACTTTTCTTACGGTATTTTTGCGAACGTCGGAGCAGTAGTCGGTAGCTTTGCTAAAGTAGGGCAGGGCTGTATTTTGCAGAGTAATTCAGTAGTAGATTATGAGGCTGTACTAGGCGAGTTCGTTCACGTAGGGGCCGGAAGTGTGATTCACGCTGGAGCTACGGTAGAAGATCATGTTTTTATCGGAGCGGGGGTCACCATTGCTGGGCCACTCACAGTGGGAAAAGGCGCTCGGGTTGGAGCTGGTTCCGTAGTAGTAGAACCCGTGAAAGCCGGAGCAACAGTGTTCGGGAATCCGGCAAAACCGATTTAGTAATAAAAAAATACTACGCGTGCCTATCAGCGAAACGGATTTAATCTACCGAGACGATGACTCCATTTACCATTTGGGGCTTCATCCCGAGCAGGTACCGGACATTATCTTCACTGTAGGCGATCCCGAGCGGGTCCCCATGGTTAGTCAGTACTTTGATGCGGTAGAAACGAAAGTAACCCACCGGGAATTTGTCTCTCATATCGGTCGGCTCGATAACCGTTCACTCATGGTGATTAGCAGCGGCATGGGAACCGACAACGTAGAAATTCTGATGACTGAATTAGATGCGCTGGTTAATATCGATCAGAAGACTCGTCAAGTAAAAGATAGCTTACGTTCGTTAACAATTATCCGGTTAGGTACTTCCGGAAGACTTCAGCCGGATATTCCGTTGGATAGCATACTGGTAAGCCGAACTGCTTTTGGATTGGATACGCTGATGCAGTTTTATTCCTACACTACGCCCTCGTTGCTTCGGGAGGCAGCAGTTCAACTAAAATCAGCTCTTGATATAGAATTTACTCCTTACGCTGCCGAAGCCAATGCTGAATTGATTGTATTATTCCAATCGCAGTTTCAATTGGGTAATACAGTTACTTGTCCTGGGTTCTACGCTCCTCAGGGAAGGCAGTTAAGGTTAGCTAGCCGACAGAATCGATTTTTAGAAAAAATGATAGACTTCCGATCCGCATCAGGGGTACTGAGCAACATGGAGATGGAAACTGCGGGTTACTACGCGCTGGGTCAGCTTTTTGAACACCGTATGCTGAGCGTAAACGCAATATTGGCTCACCGATCTACTAAAAGATTCTCAACCAATCCGCAACAAGTGATTCAATCTATGATTGAGCAGATGCTAGCAAAAGTATCCGAATTGTAAAGTAGAGAAGAAAAAATACATCTATTTCAAACTTTTTTCGTACAAGCATACAGATCACAAAATTTAATATTTAAACAATAAATGATATGAGCAAACCATTAGAAATTACCGATAGCAACTTTAATGAAGTAATAAATTCTGAACAGCCAGTACTAGTAGATTTTTGGGCAGAGTGGTGCGGTCCTTGCAAAATGATTGCCCCCGTGGTAGATGAATTATCCACCGATTATGATGGCAAAGCTGTAGTAGGAAAAGTAGATGTGGATTCTAACCCAGAAGTAGCCGGAAAATTCGGCATTCGTAGTATTCCTACATTACTAGTATTTAAAAATGGCGAAATCGTCGATAAGCAAGTAGGTGCCGTAAATAAGAGTGTGCTTTCTCAAAAACTGGACGCCCAGTTAGCTTAGTAATGTAATTAGGATTATTTCTTTTGATACTAAAGGTGCGCATTTCAATCAGATTTTTTGAAAAGTTCGTAACAAAACGTATCATTGCGTTAAGAAAGTTTAATTAATGCTATACCTATTCTCTGCCACCAATGAAAAGCTAATTGCTGCTCGCCGCTGCGCGTGCTGGTTTTGGTGTTGTCAGATGCCTTTTCTTAACCGGAAAGCCATTAGGTATAGATTAAGTATTCCTGGATAATCCATCAGTAAAAAATTACTTAAAATAACCTCAAAGCCTTTCCGTCTGGAAAGGCTTTTTTTATTACCCAATCTTCTAAACCATGCAGAGTTTTAGAACCGAAATTGAAAACCCCGTCGTAGAGCGCGACATTATTGATCTGGAGCAGAAAATCCGACAGTTTCAAGAAGGAAAAATTGATAACGACCGTTTCCGCAGCTTACGACTAGCCCGAGGAGTGTATGGTCAACGTCAGCCCGGCGTGCAAATGGTACGTATAAAATTACCGTTTGGTCGGCTAACTCCTCAACAACTGCTGCGGATTGCTGATGTTTCGGATGAGTACGCCAGTGGCAACTTGCATCTCACTACCCGTCAGGATATTCAGATTCACTACGTGAGTCTGGATCGCACTCCTGAACTTTGGGCACAGCTAGAAAAAGATGAAATCACTTTGCGGGAGGCTTGTGGTAACACAGTTCGCAATATCACGGCTTCTCCAAAAGCAGGTATTGATCCTGAAGAACCTTTTGACGTTTCGCCCTACGCTCAAGAAATGTTTGAGTACTTCCTGCGAAATCCGGTTTGCCAGGAGATGGGACGTAAATTCAAAATTGCGTTTTCTTCTAGCGAAAAAGACTCGGCCTTTACATTCATTCACGATATTGGCGCGATTCCGAAGGTGAGAACGGTGGATGGAAAAGAAGAGCGCGGATTTAAGATTTTATTGGGTGGTGGTTTAGGTGCTCAGCCGCATTTAGCTCAGGTAGCTTACGAGTTCTTGCCCGAAGATCAACTCATTCCTTTCACTGAAGCGGTGCTACGGGTATTTGACCGGCACGGCGAACGGAACAAGCGAGGTAAAGCCCGAATGAAGTTTCTACTGCAATCGCTCGGCTTAGAAGAGTTGATGAAACTAGTGAAAGAAGAATGGACAGCACTGAAAGCTAAAACTTATCGTGTAGACACAACTCAGGTGCCGGAACATCAACTTCCCGAAGATATCAATCTGGCCGAAGCCAAAATTCAGGATGAAGCGGCTTATGCTCTTTGGAAAGCCACGAACGTGTTTGAGCAGAAGCAAGCAGGATTTTACGGAGTATTTATTAAAGTACCGTTAGGTGATGTCAGCACTTCTACTGCCCGAAAATTAGCCACTATTGTAGACTGGTTAGCATCCGATGATATTCGGATTACAATTAATCAGGGATTATTATTACGCTACGTGCGCCCCGAAGCGTTACCAGCTTTGTACAATTCTTTGAAAGGGTTAAACTTGGCCGACCCAGGCTTTGATAGTGTGGCCGATATTACAGCTTGCCCCGGAACCGATACTTGTAATCTGGGAATCTCGAATAGTACCGGAGTTTCTTCTGCCTTAGAAAAGGTCATCGTTGAAGAATACCCGGACTTAGTTAAGAACCAAGATATTAAGATAAAAATTAGTGGTTGCCCCAACTCCTGCGGTCAGCACGGTATCGCCAGTATCGGGTTTCACGGAAGCTCACTGAAAGATAAACAGAAGCAAGTTGTTCCGGCGTTGCAAGTATTACTAGGCGGAGGAGTAGATGGTAACGGACAAGGTCGGGTAGCTGAAAAGCTGCTGAAAACCCCTAGCAAGCGTGCTCCTCAGATACTAAGAACCCTGTTTGATGATTATGAGGAAAATCAGCTTGATGGTGAATACTACGCAGACTACTACCAACGACAGGGCAAAATGTACTTCTATCATTTACTGAAACCGCTCACCGAGCTGGATAAAGTAGCCACTGATGAATATTTTGATTGGGGCCATGCTCAAGAAAACTTCAAAGTAGAAGCCGGAGTAGGTGAGTGTGCGGGAGTAATTATCGACTTAGTAGCTACCTTGTTTTATGAGGCGGAAGAGAAATTAGGCTGGGCCAAAGAAAACTACCAAGGACAACGCTACGCTGACGCGATCTATCACGCTTACAATACGTTCGTGGTCGGAGCTAAAGCCATGCTGTTATCCAATGATGTAAAGACCAATACCCAGATGAGCATTATTCGCTTATTTGATGAACACTTTGGTCAGCATAAACTACTTGGACTAAATGACTCTTTTGAGGATACCGTGCTACAACTGAATAAAGTAGAACCTAGTGCAGATTTTGCCAAAGCATACTTGCAGCAGGCTCAAAATTTTCTAGAAAAAGTTCAGCAGGTACGCCAAGAACAACTTACCGTTTCGGCATCATGAGCAAAGCATTATTAACGGCTACGATTAACAAAGTGCCTCGACTCACATTGGTAGGAGCAGGGCCGGGTGATCCAGAATTAATTACCCTCAAGGGAATGCGAGCTTTGCAAGAAGCGGATATTGTGCTGTACGATGCGCTGGCTAATGAAGAATTGCTACAGTACGCTCGCCCCAATGTTCCGAGAATTTATGTAGGGAAACGGGGCGGTAGAAAATACAAGTCTCAGGAAGAAATCAATGAACTGATCGTTCGCTGTGCGGAGAATTATGGCCACGTGGTTCGACTAAAAGGTGGTGACCCTTATATTTTTGGGCGAGGTCACGAGGAGCATACTTACGCTGAGGCATGTGGTATTACTGTGTTGGTGGTGCCGGGTATTAGTTCCGTTTATTCGGTTCCGGCTTTACAATCTATTCCGCTAACTTGCCGAGGTGTAAGTGAAAGCTTTTGGGTAATTACCGGAACCACTCGCCACGGTTCATTATCAAAGGATGTGGCTTTGGCGGCTCAGTCTACTGCTACGGTCGTCATTTTAATGGGCATGCGGCAATTAGCGGAAATTCAGGCCGTATTTGAAACCTATAGTCAAGAGAATACTCCGGTCGCCATCATCCAGAACGGCTCACTGCCGGAAGAAAAAGTGGGAATAGCCACAGTCAGTACAATGACTGAGATGGCCGATGAAGAACAGTTAGGAGCTCCGGCAATTATTGTGATT
>CAKZPJ010000399.1 GCA_937138955.1 uncultured Flammeovirgaceae bacterium
TTCATACTTCTTCATTATATAATTAGCCTCAACTAACTTTTTCAAAAATTCAGAATACCTACTGAACTCGGCAGCACTTATTTTCTCAGTACTAATTACTACTTTTTCGTGAATTAGAATCACATTATCGGAGATATCGGGTAGAAGCTTCTTTATAATTGCTTTCTTGATTTTCGTCTCGTTTTTAAGTTGCTCATTTCTTTTGCTAGTACTAATCTGATTATTGTGCACCCTATACATTACAAGTACCTTAGGGATATTATATACTTTAGTATGCTCAATAATCCTTGACCAGAGTTCGTAGTCCTGAGAAGAGGTCAATGTCTCGTTGTAGGTTAGGTTGAACTCTTCTAGGATCGACTTGCGTATCATGACTGTCGAGTGCCCAAAAGGATTTCTTCTAAGCATTCTCACTGCAATCTCTAGATGGGTTTCAGCCTTCTTAATTAGTGATCCTCCCATTATCTGGAACCATCCCCCACAAAGCCCTACCTCCGAATGACTCTCCATAAAGGCTACCTGCTTTTCTAATCGTATTGGCAAGCTAATATCATCTGCATCCATACGGGCAATGTATTTTCCTCTAGCTAAATCTAGCCCTTTATTCAAAGATTTTGTCAGACCAATATTTTCTACATTAGAAAACATTTGTATTCTAGAATCTTGGTACGACTCAATAATTTTTACACTTTGGTCAGTAGAGGCATCATTAATAATGAGAAATTCAAGGTCAGTAAAGGTCTGCTGAAGAATGCTATCTATTGCTTCCCGCAAAAAAGGTTCACCGTTGTAAACGGACATCAGTATAGTTACTAAAGCTTTCTGATTCAACACCTTCTAAGTTTTGGCAAAAATACCAGTAAAGAACCTCCGAAAAATAGGGCGAGAAGGTCTGGAGGGTAGTGAATCAATGGCCTGAAAAGTATCAGTATACGCTTTACCGCAGGTTTCAAAAGAGTATAAATGACTATAAGCTAAGGCAATTTCTCGCCATTTGCGGTAATCGTGCATGGCTAACTGAATTTTTTGTTGCAGTAACTGAACATCAAAATTACAGTATTCTTGAAATATTTCATCCGATACTGAAGCTAATAGTTTTTTGGAAAAATATAGCAACTCTTCCATTGCTCCACTAGCGAAACCCACAATCGGTAGTCCGGTTGAAACTGCTTCTAGAACTGAATTGGGGCAGGGTGGGTTAAGGTGAGAGTAGACAAAAATGTGTTGTTGCCTAAGAACTGCTGCAATCTCTCGAGCTGGTAGGCTACCTAAACGGTTGATGTAAGGGCGATTGAAGAACGGCTTTAGGCTATCGTTGGTAATAGGTCCGATAATGGTAAGTTCAAAATTAACTGGAAGCTGGTCTAAGGCTTGAACTACTGGCTCAATCATATCTATGTTTCGAAAATTACCAGTGGTAACTAGTTTGAATTTACCATTCGGCGTAGGTAGATCAGAGTTAGGATAGAAGATAGATTGATTAACCCCGTTTACTATAATTTTATACCGCTCTTCGGGTAGCATTCCCAATATTTTGAAGCACTGCTTCTTACTGTATTCGCTTTGGAAAATAACGAAATCAGCCAGATTCCTGTATACCTTTTTAATAGGAGCATTCAATTGACGGTACTTCTTTCCGTGCTTAGAGGGATAATATATTCCATCCAACCGCTGAATTACTTTGCCTTTTCTTTTCTTGATCTCTTTCAGTTCCTGTACAGCGTAGGCTACCGGAAAAAAAATATTATCAGCCGCCTCAAGATTGCTAACGTACGAATAACTAGTCTGATCTAAGTACGTTTGCAGATTCCGCATAAAAGTAGACGGCCCCCCTACCGATTGAAAATTCTGGAAAGGAATGTAAATGTTTTGACTCAAGAACTTATTCTTGTTTTTTAAGGTGAATGTCCTGGATGGCGCCACACGGACTACTATCTAATTTACGAATAAAGCCTAGCCCATAGTTAAAGGGTAATGATAGTACTTCCACATTGGAATTGTGAAAAAAGCTAGCCTTTGTTTTAAATTGATTGAGACTGTTTTTCAGCTTGTATTTATCTACAATAGTATCGTGTACGGCGATAATACCGTTTTGCTTTAGTAAACGCAAACATTGACTTATCTCCGCCTCAATAAAACTACTTCCTATCTTCTCGGAAGAGAAATAATCTAAGAAAGCAAAATCAACCCCCTGGTTTTGTAACGTGTTCCATACTTCGTCTGACTTACCATGAACG
>CAKZPJ010000400.1 GCA_937138955.1 uncultured Flammeovirgaceae bacterium
AAATATTATATCTTCGGAGAAGCAGGGGGAAAAACATTGGCTGAAAAGAGTGCCATTCCATTTTTAGGTGAAATCCCACTGGTACAAAGTATACGTGAGAGCGGGGATCGAGGCTACCCAGCGGCCATTCAATCTGAGGAAACTACCGATTGGGAGGCTTTTGCAACTTTAGCCCAAGAGTTTGCTCGGCAGGTAGCCATTCGTAACGATAGTTTAGATAAAACCAAACCAGTAGAGATGAAAACGTTTAGCTAATATAGTCCACGGTCTATAGTCAACAGTAGACTATATTGCGAGAGACAATAATTTGTGAACCTGACTATGGACTGAATACTAAAAATATGAACGATCAAACGGCCTTATTGCCCCGAATAGAAAGTGCTTTGGATGAAATTCGCCCCTATTTGGAAACAGATGGTGGAAATGTAAAGGTACTGGGGGTAGATGATAACAACGTAGTGCTACTGGAATTACTTGGTTCTTGTGGCCACTGCCCAATGTCGGTAATGACCATGAAAGCGGGCATTGAAGAAACCATTAAGCGACTGGTGCCCGAAGTAACTGATGTAAAAGCGGTCAACATGACTTCACCCGACGATCCTAATGCCAAATTGCCGGATAATTTGCAATAGTCTTTATAGTCCACCGTTGATAGTCTACGGTGACTTGCTATATGTAGAAATAAAATGACTGTGGACTGTGGACTAAACAGCCATTTTCTTTTCTGGCTTAAAATCGGAATATTTGTTGAACACCAGCAAACCTAACCCGATCTTATGCCTAACCCTGATAAAGTAGCCTCTTCCTCGGTTTTTTCTAGGGTTCAAGCATTAATTTCTTCTTACGGTCCGGCTATCTTCATCATTGGGGCAATAATTGGCACCGGTAGTGTCTCCTCGCTGGTGTGGGCCGGGGCTGAATACGGAATGAGTCTACTCTGGACACTACTGCTATCCTGCATTTTCTTCTGGGTCTTAATAAGTTTGATAAGTCGCCTCACATTTGCTTCCGGTAAAACGTTTGTTCACTTAGCTAAAGAGCAATTTGGCCCAGCAGGAGCTGCTTATATCGTTATTGCTATTATTGTGAGTCAGCTAGCCTCCAACATTGGAGTTATCGGTATTGTTTCCGAGGCATTTGCTTCCTGGCTTCAAGCAGATGTTTTGGTAGTAAGTATCTGCTTTAGTATGATCATTTACCTGCTTATGATCTTGGGAAAATACGCCACTTTTGAACGGGTGCTGGTGATCTGCGTCACGGTATTAGGACTAAGCTTCATTGTTAACTTCTTTCTGGCTACCCCCTCGCCTACTGCCATCATTTCCGGGTTAATGCCTAATATTCCCTCGGGGGGTGCAGTAGTAGCCGCCGCAATGGTGGGTACTACATTGGCTGGAAGCGTAATAGTAATGCGGTCGTATGTAGTGCACGACAAGGGCTGGACACTGAATGATCTGAAGCATGCCGAGCGAGATGCTCGCCTCTCAGGAGTGATGATCTTCGTAGTTTCTGCTATTATTATGGCTTGCGCTGCGGCAACTCTTCACGTTCAGGGCTTGCATATTGAGAACGCGATCGATATGGCGTATACGCTGGTTCCGCTGATGGGCAACTTCGCGGCTACACTGTTCGTCGTTGGTATTGTCGCTGCGGGGGTTTCTTCGGCTTTCACTAATGCCTTGGTTTCCGTTTGGAGTGTCTCTGATTTCATGAATTGGAGCCGACGTCCTCAGGCGATACACTTCCGGTTGTTAGCAATTCCTTTTTGTGCTACCGGAGTAGTCGCGGCTTTATTCGGGGGAAAGCCGATTGTACTACAAATTATGTCATTGGCGTTGCAGGCTATTTTTCTTCCGTTGCTAGTGCTGTTTATGATTATCTTAGGCAATCGCTCGGCGGTCGTAGGTAAATACGTGAATAGCCGATTGGTGAATATTCTAAGTATCGTTACCTTGCTGTTCTCATTATTTATGGCTTACCAAGCCTTTGTGGGACTCTCCGAACTTATTCAAGATACTAATCAACCTAGCTAACGCAATGAGGCTAATCTACGCTACCTGTATTCTTACTGTTTTTATAATTTCTTCAAGCAGTGTCTTAGCCCAATCAGGGAAAGTATACGACAACCTTACTTTGTCTAGTGAAATACTCGGTGGAGAGCGGAAATACGCAATTTACCTTCCGCCCGACTACGAATCTTCCGAACGAAGCTATCCGGTACTGTACCTGCTACACGGTGCCGGGGATGATCAAACGGGTTGGGTGCAATTTGGCGAGGTGTTGCGGATTACCGATGACGCTATTCGCGACGGGCAAGCTACTCCTATGATTATTGTAATGCCCGATGCCAACACTGGGCAGCGAGGTTACTTTAATGATCCCGTGGGTGAGTGGCGTTACGAAGACTTCTTTTTTGAAGAACTGATGCCTCACGTAGAAAGCACCTACCGAATAAAAAGCAAAAAACGCTACCGCGCGGTAGCCGGACTTTCCATGGGTGGTGGCGGTTCGTTTATGTACGCGCTGCATCGTCCGGAATTATTCTCATCGGCTTGTCCGCTCAGTGCCTACGTAGGTGAGCTATCGTTTGACCAATTTAAAGAACGAAGAACTGAACAGCTCTCCGATATATCTGAGGCGCAAGCACAATCGTACTACGAACAGCATAATGCACTATCGCTGATAGAAAATATGCCCGAAGATCAGAAAAAAGCGGTACGCTGGTACATTGACTGCGGCGACGATGACTTTCTATACGAAGGTAACTCTTTGGCGCATATCGCGATGAAGAAGAATGAAATTCCTCATGAGTACCGCGTTCGGGAAGGTCGACATAGTTGGACGTACTGGCGAGAATCGCTACCAGCTGTGCTACATTTTGTTTCTCAAGCGTTTCATCAATACTAATATTGGTTGAAAATGTAAAAGTGAAAATTGATAGTACTTATGACATCGGAATCGTATTCAGTTCCCATTGTTGATATAGCTCCACTCATTGAGAAATCTGATAATCAACTTATTGTTGCGAAGCAAATTAGTGAGGCTTGCCGGAAAGTGGGTTTCTTTTACGTAGTGGGCCATGGTGTTTCCGAAGAATTACAACATCGGCTAGAGAGTCTGAGTCAGCAGTTTTTTGCTCTGCCCAAAGAAACTAAACTGGCTATCAGTATGAAAAAGGGTGGCAAAGCTTGGCGCGGCTACTTTCCACTGGGTGATGAACTTACCTCGGGCAAACCTGACTTGAAAGAAGGTCTCTATTTTGGCGAAGAACTAGGTGAAGATGATCCAAGCGTTCGAGCCGGATTGCCATTGCACGGAGCCAATCTTTTTCCGGAAAGCATTCCTGAGTTTCGCGAAACGGTGCTGGATTATCTGGCAGCTATGACTCAGCTTGGTCATACTTTGATGCGAGGTATTTCGCTAAGTCTGGGACTAGAAAGCGACTACTTTGCTCGCCACTTTACTACTAATCCGCTAATTCTTTTTCGCATTTTTCACTATCCTTCGTCAACTTCTTCCGAACCTTCCCAAAGCTGGGGAGTAGGCGAGCATACAGATTACGGACTACTCACTATTCTGAAGCAAGATCAGGTAGGCGGACTGCAAGTAAAGGCCAAGCAGGGTTGGATAGATGCCCCGCCGATAGAAAACTCATTTGTGTGTAATATCGGAGATATGCTCGACCGGATCACGGGAGGGTTGTACCACTCTACGCCCCACCGCGTACTTAATCGATCCGGTGAAAGTCGCTACTCATACCCGTTCTTTTTTGATCCGGGCTTCGGTGCTAAAATCTTTCCGGCTGATCTTTCTCAAACCAAGGTATCTGAAAACGTTAATTTAAAGCGATGGGATCAAGCCGATATTCATACTTTTGGTGGTACTTACGGCGAGTATCTATTGGCCAAAGTTTCTAAAGTATTTCCTGAGCTTCAACACGGATTAAAGAAGGAAGGGGAAAGGTCGCTATAGAACCGTGAAAATTTACTTCCTATCTTTGCAGAAACAAGCTTTTCATCACAAAAACCTTCTAACTTAACTCAATGAACAAATTACTACTTCTGTTTCTTTGCTACTTAGTTATTATCAGTTGCAGTAGCCCAACTACCAACGACGAGTCAACAACGACAGCGGAAGACGAACCGCTTAAATCTGGCTGGGTATCGCTATTTAACGGACAGGATATTGACAATTGGATGGTAAAAATTCATCGCTACGAAGTTGGTGAAAACTACGGCCGCACCTTTCGGGTGGAAGATGATATGATTAAAGTGCGCTACGATGAATACGATGGTGATTACGACGATCGCTTTGGTCATTTGTACTACGAGCAACCCTACTCACATTTTCACTTAAAACTAGAATATCGTTTTGTGGGCGATTTACATCCGGGAGCTCCTTCCTTTACGATCCGCAATAGTGGGGTAATGTTCCACTCTCAAGACCCGCGTACTATGCCCAAGGAGCAAAACTGGCCTATCTCGGTAGAAATGCAGTTTTTGGGTGGCTTGGGCGACGGTAAACCCCGGCCTACCGGTAATATGTGCTCACCCGGTACCGACGTAGTTTACGAAGGTCAGATTGATCCCCGCCACTGTATCAGTTCCTCCTCAGAAACCTACGATGGCGACCAGTGGGTACAGGCCGAACTGATTGTGCTAGGCGATTCATTAGTGACCCACATTATCAACGGTGATACCGTGTTGCAGTACACCCAGCCCCAGGTAGGCGGAGGGGTGGTAGAGCGATTTGACCCCGCTCAAAAGCCCGATGGTAAACTACTTACCGATGGCTATATCGCCCTACAGAGCGAAGGCCAACCGATCGATTTTAAGAATATTGAGTTGCTTAATTTAATGAATGATGAGTAATAATTCTCTCATACTCACCAATCATCCGTCATTAGTCATTATCACATTATTTTCTGGTTGGGTTTTCCAGCGTTCGTGCATCCAAACCCATTGGGTTAAATCCATACGAATAAGTTTCTCCAGCACATCCGAGAAGCGTTGCGTATTAGTTTGTAGGTCATTTTCGGTGTTTCCAGTTTTGGCAATCTCAATTTCGGGTAGTATGGTGATCTTGTGCCGGTCGTTGGGCAGCCGATGGATAGCCATGGGGATTACCGCTGCTTGCGTACTCTGGGCCAACCAAGCGGCCCCAATAGGGGTGTAGGTTGGTTTACCAAAAAACTTTACAAAGATTCCTTTAGCCCACTTCACATCTTGATCGATCAAAATTGCCATTACCTCCCCTCGTTTTAGTGCTCTTACCAATGTCAACACTCCTTCCTGACTGTAGATAGACTTAGCTCCAAATTTGGTTCGATGGTCGACCAACAATTTATCCAGTGTTGGATTTTTCAGTTTTCTTCCTACAATGTTGAGCTTATAACCATTACTGCTGATGTAGGAAGCTACCATTTCAAACGCACCTAAATGCGGCCCCAGCATAATTACGCCGTTACCTCGCTGGTAGGCTTGCTCAAAGTATTCCAGCCCTTCCACATCAATAATCTTATCCAAATCTGCCGAGGAGCGAAAAGAATGGGAAATAAAAATATCGGCTACGTTTTTAGCCAATTTCCGAAACAGCGTTTTGCTAAACTGCTTCTTATCAATTGCTTTGGCTTCATCGTCTAAAGCATAGTCCAGATGCTCGGCTATTTTCTGACGTTCTTCAGGAAATAAGTAGTAGGCTAACCGACCTAGTTGCTGATAAATTCCTAAAACCCATTGGCGGGGTAACTTTCCGGCTACCCAGAGCAAGCTCAAGATGAATCGGTAGAGTACCGCATACTTAATTTTTTTCCGTAGAGGCTTCCTTCGGATCATGCTCAATACCTTAATTTCGGAGCGAATTACGGTAGAATTGAGATGATTTGCTAAAAAACTGATAACAAAGGTATGGCGGATATCATGGCAGTTTAGGTACTTATCCAATCCCCTTTTTTGATTAGCAATCTGGCGGTGACCATCGTATCATACGCTAACCAACTTTAGCGGGTAAACCTTTGCAATCAGTGCAAAATCACGATCTCGATGAAGTAGCGTAAGGTCGTAGTATAAGTTAAAGTAGGCAATAAGGCAGTCTGGTGATTTTCGGATCGTTAATCCTTTTTGCCGGCAGGTAGAGTAAAGCCGAAGTATCAACCAGCATGACGGTTGGCCGTCCCCTCTCCCCGCAATTCAGCCAAATTACCTTCCCAAGCAATCTTGCCTCGATTCTTTTTGATACTCTTTTACTGCTCCATTTGAACGTACCACCGCAAGGCAATGTTTACCGCCTCTTTTTTGGTTTTAGCTTTACTGAGCTTCATAGCTCTTTTCAGTACTACCTCATCAATGTCAATATTCGTTCGCATACACCAGTATACGAATTTTTACACACAACTTTATAGTCTTTTTTAAACGGTTTCGCCACTTATACAAAAGCCCTGATCCTAGGTAAATCAGGGCTAAAATGCAGATACTTCCCTACTTACGGAACAGGAATTTGCTATCTCCCTTCCACTTTCACTCGTTCGTATCCCACCGCGCTCACGTACAGATCGTTAGACTCTCTGGCCTCTACAATGAAATTGCCATCCAGATCAGATACGGTTCCATTGGTAGTGCCCGCCACTACAATATTTGCTCCCGGAAACCCCTTACCGTCTTCAGCGTAAATCGTGCCCGACCATTGCCCGTTAGTGTAGTCGGCATTTACAGTAAATTTATTATTTACTACCTCTACTTTTTCTGGCGCAACCATTGACTGTTTACCAAGACTGTCTTCATTCACTTGGAAAGTAATGGGCATTACCATTCGCACTCTGACTGGCTTTCCACGCTGCTTTCCGGGCTTAAATGCGGACGAATTTTCTACCACTCGCACTGCTTCATCATCACAGCCCCCACCAATTCCTTTGATTACTTGCACATCGGTTATTGAGCCATCTTTCTCCACTACAAACTGAACAAAGACCTTTCCTTGTATACCAGTTTGACGAGCCTCTGATGGATACTCTATTTCGCTGGCGATATATTGGTAGAACGCGTTCATTCCTCCTACGTACTCGGGCATGTCCTCCACTACAGTAAAGAGTTCACCGTCCATTTTCGACTTATCAGCAAGGTAGTTAAAGTTAGCCTCGTCCTTTTTGAGCGCGAGATAGATAGCTCTTTCGGTCTTATCTACATTCATTGAATGGATAAGTTCCGGGTCAAGATTCTGTAGTTCTTCCAAACTAGACATATCATCTTCACCTTCCGGCACATTCACTTTCATGAACGACAACTCACTTTTCATGTTAGCAAGATTGGTTTGCATGGAAGATGGTAGCTGATCGAAAGTAATTGAGTTACTTTGGCTTCCCATTTCCTTAATTTCTTGATCCAGCTCTTCGCTACAGGCAAATACGATGAAGAGTAAGGCAGCTAGTGCGGATAAAGTCCCCAGCTTCCAGGGACTTACATTTTTTGCTTGATTTTTCATTGCGTTTAATCGTTTTTTAATTAGACCGTCATGAAACGAGCTGGCCAAGCTCAATCCATTTGATTTTAAGGTAGAACTGATCAGTATAGACGAATACTGGTCGATGCTGTACGACTTAAGGGCGTAAGCATCGGCCTGATATTCGTGTATTTTTTTTATTTCTTTGATGACAAGCCAGGCGGTGGGAAGCCACCAGAAGCCTATTCTAAAGAGTTCAAAGAAGAGTATATCATAGGTATGCCCCAAAGTAACGTGGGCTTGTTCGTGCTTGAGGATTACCGCGTAGTCCGGTTGTTCTTTACTAGTTTTATCACTTAAAAATATCCAGCCGAAAAATGTAAAGCTTCCTTCAACATCTCCAGTTTTACGGATATAGAGTTTATTAAATCTCTCGTAACTGCTTTTGCGTTCTAAATAGAATATATGAAGTATACTACCCAAGAGTCTGAGTAGAAAGAAAATACTAATTGTTAAACAGCCCCAGATTAATAAATCTGCGTTCCAAATTGTCTCATCAACCGTAGGTGCAATAGTCACAGCTTCTAACGGAATGGCATCCGTAGGTGTCGCGTAAATTGGTTCCGAGCTACTAAACAGCTTGGGTAGTTTGAGCAAGGGAATAATCAGCGCTAGCAATGTAGAACATAAAAGATAAAATCGCAGGGTAGCGTACTGTCGTTCCTTCCGCAGAAAAAACCAATAGCCTAGCATGAGTACGATATGAATAGCAGTAAGCTCTAGTAGGTAATTGCTCATGAGTCCTTGGATTTAAGTTCTTGGATAAGCTCTTCCAATTCGCTGAGACTGAGATTATCCTCTTTGGTGAAGAAGGAGACCATCTGCTGGTACGATCCGCTAAAATACTTTTTGACAAATCCTTTCATAAATGACTTGGTATACGCCTCTTTGGTGACTAGAGGATGATATTTATGGGACTGACCGTGGGCTTCGTGTCCAACAAAGCCCTTCTTTTTCAAGATTCGAACAATGGTAGAAACAGTGTTGTAGGCCGGTTTTGGTTCAGGGAATTCGGTGATAATATCCTTTACAAAAGCTGAATCCAGCCTCCATAGCACCTGCATAATTTCTTCTTCGGCTTTCGTCAATTCTTTCATTGATAGAGCATTTTAATCTTAGCCAAACTAAATAATTAGTTAAAACTAAGAAATTAGTTTGGTTAAAGCAATATAATCGAACTAAAAGTTTAGTTTGCGTTTATTATACTAATCAAATTCGTTCGTTAGATAGCTTCTCTTCCAGTATTATTCAATTGAATCGGTACTATTCTACGTTCAACTAAAGTGCGAGATGAAACGAAGCATATTAACTAGAAGCAGAGTTTTTTTTGTATTTTTAAAATTGTCTAACCTAATCTCTTATTATAATGGCACTTCAGTACGGCAAAACAATATTGCTTCTATCTTTATTTTTTCTACTAATGTATCCGGTGTACGCTCAAACAGGTGTGGGGACTATGCCTCCTTCTGATGCTGAGGTACTATTCGATGGAAGCGAAGAAATGCTTCACGAAAAATGGACGTATTGGGAAGGGCCTCGCCTATCGGCTGAACTACCACTAAAGTGGGAAATCATAGAAGACCCGATTGATGCAGGCTACGCAGTTAACAGCAATGATCCTGCTGCCGCTGGTGGCAAATATGGTACCGCCGATATAGTTACTAAAGACAAGTTTCGGGATTTTCGGTTACACGTAGAGTTTTACATTGCCGATGAAGGCGGTAATAGCGGAGTATATCTTCAAAACCGTTACGAGATTCAGGTACTGGATGGCGACTCAACTTCGCACGGTATGGC